>URYB01000370.1 GCA_900552085.1 uncultured Lachnobacterium sp. | reverse complement strand
AGACATTCCTTTTTATAAAAAGCAATGCCGTATCGAATTACCTTTTTAAAACCAATCTGTTCAATTTTTGTTGCATATTTTTTTTCTTCGATTTGTCGCAAGGCTTCATGACATTTGTTTTCCATATCATCTTTCTTTTTCGAAATCTTTAATTCAATAACAATGGCTCGGCGAAGTTTTCGATCCTTAATTGCAAGATCGGATCGCCCTAATCCATTTTCGTAATTGGACTCAACAATATATCCGGCATTAGCAAATAAACCTACAACAAATGCATGATAAAAACTTTCCGCATAATCATGATAGCTGATCGTGTTAAACAGTAGGTCTGATAAAATTTCTGTAAGTTTTTCCGTATCTTCATTCCATGAAGCTTCAAAAAGTGCATTCCGGTTACTTTGTGCAAGTGAATTTGAAAACCATTCTGTGACGCTTTTTTGGAAGATATCCATAACTTCGTTATTCGGAATCTTAAGAAGTGTTTCAGATGAATTACGTGCACTGTCAACTTTGGTAAGATATCCTGTAAGGTATAACAAACTCCAAAGATTCTGTTCCGAAGACGTAAGCACGTTATAAGTAAGGTTTTCTTCTATCGTTTCACAAATTGTGCCACCATTCATCAATGTCTCAAATTTTTCGGTCACATCAAAATCGGTTCGTTCCAAAAAAGTGCGAATGACTGCATTATCACTGGTATGTTCCCAAAAATTTTCCGGTTCTAAGATACCGGTTGCCATCACTTTTTGAATGTAGTTAAGTACATCCCAAGGACAATAAATATCCAAATTACCAAAACGATAGCCATCATACCATTTTTGAATGTCGGCTGCACAGGATTCACAATGTGTATCAGTCAGAAGCTTTGTGATTTCTTGCTGCGTAAAGCCGAAAAATTCATTGTATCGATTGTCGGAAATCGTATCTGTAATAAAGTTGTTAGTGCCGGTAAAAATGCTTTCTTTGGTAATACGAAGGCATCCGGTAATAACCGCAAATTTTAAGAACTCATTATCTTTTAATGCAGTACCAAGCAAGGGACTTATAATTTCGAGCATCTGATCATAATAGCCTCTGGAATCTGCTTTTGCAACCGGAACATCATATTCGTCAATAAGCAGAATGACTGGCTTGTAATAATATTGAGCCATAATTCGGGTTAGAAAAGACAGTGATTTCTTAATCTCTGCAATTGTAGCCCGATTGTCCTTCAATCGCTCATAAATTGCTCTGTCACTGGCATCCATTTGTTCCGAATCAAGCAAATAGGAATGTTGTTTAAACAAATCTGCCAATTCAGCAGTCAACATATCATATGCCGATTCAAATTTGAGACCGTCAATATTTTTCAATGTCAAAAAAATAACAGGATATTGATTCATCCATTCTGTGCATAATTGTTTCTGCCCGGAAATATATAACCCATCAAAAAGCGACTGACTATCCATACGAATATCAAAAAAATCTGCCAACATACACATTGCTAATGTCTTGCCAAATCGTCTCGGACGGGTAATCAAAGTTCCCTTGGATAAATTATTTTGAAGTAAGTTCTCAATCAGTTCGGTTTTATCAATATAATAATAATGATTCTTTCGAATTTCTGTAAAATTGCTCATTCCGATTGGAAGAGTTATCCTGTTTTCCATTCCGAAATCCTCCTTTGAAGCATCCGCGATATATGGTATTGCCTAACAATACATGTATAGTATAACAAACTTTTTCTTTATGTGAAACAAAAGAATTAGAACACCTATAGTCTGTGGCGGATTAGTTTCTCCAAAAGTTCTCCATTTATAATTCATTTGAGTCATGAAACAATATGATTTTCTCATACGCTCATCCTTATTTTTTGTCGCTTCTTTGTTACTTTTCATGCGATATTATTCATATACTATATCAAAGAATCCCCATTTTATCACACTTTTAATGAATATTCCTATCCGGATATACTGTTAAGGTAACTGCTAAGAAGGCTGGAAAGAAAGTTTCTAAGTCATTAAAGGCT
>URYB01000369.1 GCA_900552085.1 uncultured Lachnobacterium sp. | reverse complement strand
AAGGGTTTGCTTCAATCTCGGTAAACGCATCGACTTTTATATCCATTGTCTTTAAATAATCGGCTGCTTTTTCTACCAGCCCCATCTTTGCCAGATGCGGACCGGAAATAATAAACGCATGGGAACCGCCAAGTTTCTTTGCAATCTCCGGTAACTTTGCCAGACTTCCTTTTCCCACTGTAATATCCTGTGGAACCGAAAAATTAAATGTATTCATATCCGTAATCTGTCCTTTCTTCGAATAACCCTTTTTTAACTTGCTTTTCTTGCAAGTACACGATCGATGGCTGCATCAATGACTTTATCGAGTTCAATCTCATCAGCCTCCGGCATCAGAGTTGCAGCATCCTCATCAGAAATCAGTTCAACAAGAATACCAAAGGATTCTTTGTATTTCTTCTTACAAATAACATAGAATACGACACCAAGTGCACACCAGCCAAGTACAATCAGCCACTCCTGGAGAATCAGGTTTCCACCACTTCCCGGAATGCAATACATCGCTACCATAAATCCGGACATGATCACTGCCATCGTTCCGAAAAACTTGTATGCAGGTACCTTGTATGGTCTTGGCATATCCGGCTCTTTTTTTCTCAAAATCATAAAGGAAAGTGCGACCATGCAATATGCAAAACAGCATCCGAAGTTACCGGCATCACTAATCCATACGAGCATCTTTCGTCCTGCAAACGGTGCAAGCATTGTCAATGCACCGATGAGAATCAGGGAATTGACCGGTGTCTTATGCTTTGGATGTAACTTTGCGAAGAACTTGGGAATCATATAAGATTCTGCCATGGAATACATCGCACGGGAACCACCGAGCAGGAAAGAGTTCCATGAAGTAACAATTCCGCACATACCACCTACAATGATGACTTTTGCCATGACTTTTGTGTGAAAAGCCGCCGCCATCGCATCTGCAGTAACCAGTCCGGTTGTCTGCTGTGATGCAACAATCGCACCTGAATTCATAACAAGACCAACGGCTACAATGACAAGTGCATAAAAGATAACAGCCAGTACAACGGACAAAATTAAAATTTTACCAATTTTCTTTGCCGGAACGTTAATTTCCTCTGCTGCCTGTGGAATAACGTCAAATCCGATAAAATAGAATGGTGACAGTGCTGCAACACCGATAATTGCCTTAATGTTCACACCGGCAGAAGCACCTGCAAACATCTGTCCATTCAGATTGTCAACAGAACCATTGATGACAGAAGCCACAATTAACAGGATTCCGGCTCCACCAATGATACAGGTCAGAACAGTCTGTAAAATTGCAGCGGTTTTTGCTCCAATAATGTTGATCATCATGATCAAAAATGCCACAACAATTGCCACGATCAACCAGGATGCATAAATATCAAATCCGGCTACCGTATACAAATAACCCTTCAAAAATCCCGGCCATAAATAGGTAATAATCGTAGGAAACGCACAGGCCTCAAAACAGGCAACACTGACATAACCAAGTACGATCATCCACGTACAGATAAAGGAACCGGTCGCTCCCATCGCACGGTAACTGAACACATGCTCACCACCACACTGTGGCATTGCCGCTGTCAGCTCTGCATAAGTCATACCTACGAAGAAGATCATGATACCACCGATGACAAATCCAAGTGCGGCACCAAGAACTCCACCTTTTTCAATCCAGCCTCCGGTCGAAACGACCCAGCCCCATCCAATCATAGCGCCGAATGCAATTACAAGGATGTCCCAGGCATTCAGTACTTTGTTAAATTCTGATTTTTTCTGTTCCATATCCTGTTACCTCCTATTCCTGAAATACTTTCTTTGCTACGCTCTCGATCAGTTCCGCTGTACCATCCACACCCAGAAGACTGCTGTCTATAAGCATGTCCCTGTTGTGACGATCGCCTCGGTTGCTTCCGGTCAGCGCCATATGACGTTTGTGATATCGTTTGTCTTTTTCCATAATGAAAAGCTTTGCATCATCTTCTGACAGATTGTGGCTTTCCATTACATTCTTAATTCTCACCTCATCCGGTGAATAAATGAAAATACGTAAAATCGGTTTATGTTCTTTTAAAATATAATCAGCTGAACGACCGATGATCACACAAGATTCTC
>URYB01000368.1 GCA_900552085.1 uncultured Lachnobacterium sp. | reverse complement strand
AGTGGCGCGGATGTTACGATGGTATACCGCAAACAGGAGATTCCACAGTCTCTTATCCGCCAGAGCACAGCCGGTATGGATCTGTACTATGCCCTTGACATCAACGGAGACCGCGTAAGCAAAATTTACATCAATCCAAAAGAGAGCGGAGAGATGAATTTCAGCCTGAATATCTATGTTGTAGAACGTGAACTTCTGATGCGTATGGTAGACGAAGCATATCTGCATGGCGATGTATATTTTGTGTGGGATATTCTCGAAAAGAAGATCGATCAGATGGATGTCAGAGGATTCTGCTATGATGGATATGTGGCACACATTCATGACATGAACAGTTATTTCGAAGAGAATATGCGGCTTCTCAAAGAAGAGAACCTCATGGCACTTTTCTCTGGAAATCAGATTTATACAAAGATCCGTGACGATAATCCGACCCGTTATATCAACGGTGCCAAGGCAAAGAATGTCATGGTCGCTGATGGATGTGTCATTGAAGGTGAAGTTGAAAACAGTGTTCTGTTCCGAGGCGTCAAGATTGGAAAAGGTGCAAAGGTCAAGAACTGCGTGCTGATGCAGGATACCGTGATTGAGGACAATGCGAGCGTAGAATATGTCATTACAGACAAAAATGTTACGATTTCTGAAGGCAAGTCTCTTACCGGTAACGACTCCTTCCAGGTATATGTAGCAAAGGGACAGGTTGTTTAGCTAATAAAAACAAATTATAGCTTTCCAAATAATACATAGTCTGTTATAATGTACAGAGAAAATTACCGAGGAGGCATTGTATTTATGGCTGATAACAGAAAAACATTTAAGATAAAATCAGACCAGGTTGGCGATGTGCGTGTCGCAGACGAAGTCGTTGCAATTATTGCTGGTCTTGCCACAACGGAAGTCGAAGGTGTAAGCTCTATGGCTGGCAACATTACCAACGAGATTGTGAGCAAGCTTGGTATGAAGAATCTTTCCAAGGGAATCCTTGTAGAAGTGATGGAGAACGAAGTCAAAGTTGATGTCGCAATCAATATTTCTTATGGTTACAGTATTCCGGAAGTGTCTTCGAAGGTGCAGGACAAGGTGAAAACTGCAATTGAGAACATGACAGGCCTGAATGTAGAAGTTGTCAATGTTCGTATCGCAAGCGTTGATATGGCAGGAGACAATTAAAACACACGATAGAATAAAGGATGTCTGTTCATGGACATCCTTTATTATGTTGTACGATATTCAAAACAAGACGGGGAGAGAAAATGACAAGAAGACAGTTAAGAGAGAACGTATTCAAGATGCTTTTCCGCGTAGAGTTCCACGATGACAAAGAGCTGCCGGAGCAGCTGATTTTGTTTGAGGATGAGGTGGAACCGATCAGCGAAGATGAAAAGATTTATATGACCAATAAGTATAAGGATATCTATGCGCACATCGAGGAACTGGATGCTGCAATCAATGAAGTATCCAAGGGATGGAAGACGACCCGTATGGGAAAGGTAGATCTTACACTGATTCGTCTTGCTGTATATGAGATTCGTTTCGAGGAAGAGATTCCGGTCAAAGTATCCATTAACGAGGCAATTGAACTTGCCAAGAAATATGGAACCGATGATTCGCCGGCATTTGTGAACGGAATTCTTGCAAAATTCGCATGACAAAGAATATATATTCCGTAGGGCAGATCAATACTTATATCAAAAATATGTTCGCACAGGACTTCCTGCTGCATGCCATCAGTATCAAAGGAGAAGTGTCCAACTGCAAATATCATTCGACCGGACACATTTATTTTACGTTAAAAGATGGCGCCGGAGCACTGAAAGCTATCATGTTTGCAGGCAATCGCAAGGGACTGACGTTTCCGATGAAAGATGGTGACAAAGTCGTCGTCACCGGCTCCGTGGAAGTTTATGAGCGGGATGGGGTATATCAGATTTATGCCCGAAAGATTGAATTGGATGGTGAAGGCAATCTCTATCTCAAATTCGAGCAGTTGAAGAAGGAACTCGAAGAGATGGGAATGTTTGCAGAAGAATACAAGCAGCCAATCCCAAAGTATGCACGCACCATCGGCGTGGTGACCGCACCGACCGGTGCGGCTGTGCAGGATATCCGCCATATTGCAGGACGCAGAAATCCCTATGTGCCATTGG
>URYB01000367.1 GCA_900552085.1 uncultured Lachnobacterium sp. | reverse complement strand
ATCACCCGGTGTAGCAGCGAGTGTAGGAGTGACAAGTCCTTCTTCGATACGCTTTGTATTGCTTCGACGTCCACGGACAAGGTCGCCGAAACGCTGTACGATGACTCCACCGCCTAACATGTTGGAAAGTCTTGCGATGCTTTCGCCATATCCGTTGCTGTCCTTGAATGGCTCAGAGAAATGCTTTGCAACAAGAAGGGCAAAGTTGGTGTTCTCTGTGCGCAGATCTGCACTTTCATAACTGTGTCCGTTTACCGTTACAATACCGTTTGTATTTTCGTTAACAACCATGCCGTATGGATTCATACAGAATGTACGAACGTTATCTTCGAATTTCTCGGTACGGTATACGATTTTGCTTTCATACAGTTCATCAGTCAGATGAGAGAAGATGACTGCAGGCAGCTCGACACGGACACCGATGTCCACGCGGTTGGATTTGGTTGGAATATGTAAATCATTGCAGACAGTTTCCATCCATTTGCTTCCGCTTCGTCCGACGGAAATGACACATTTCTTACAGTCATAACTGTTGTCTTTTGTGTCAACACGGTAATCACCATTGTCTAATACTTCGATTTTTTCGATTGGAGTATCAAAGAAGAAATCCATATGATCCTTCATTTCATTATAAAGATTCTCCAAAACAACATAGTTGATGTCTGTTCCGAGATGACGGACAGAGGCATCTAACAGTTTTAATTTATTTTGCAGACACAGCTTCTTTAAATTTGTTCCTGCAGTAGAGTACATTTTGGTTCCCTCACCGCCGTGAGACATATTGATCTTGTCAACATATTCCATGAGATCAAAAGCCTGCTTGCGTCCAATATATTCATAAAGAGTACCACCGAAATCGTTGGTAATATTGTATTTTCCATCAGAGAAAGCACCAGCACCGCCGAAACCATTCATGATCGCACATGTTTTACATTTGATACAGCTTTTTACTTTATCACCATCGATTGGACAATGGCGTTTTTCCAAAGAATGTCCTGCGTCAAATACTGCAATCTTTAAATCCTTATTTTTCTGCATCAGTTCATAGGCGGAAAAAATACCACCAGGACCTGCTCCAATGATTATCACATCGTACATTATATTATTACCTCCATGCATAGAAAATTTTACTCACACTTATCAATAGTATAACATGAACTAATAAATATGAAAAGATGTAATTATCAATAAAAAACAAGAAAAATCAAGATTCTTCATAAGGGTTGACATGAACCATAACATGTTTGACCTTTGGGAATTTTTCTTCAATATGGTCGTGTACACGCTCAGCAATCGCATGTGTTTCCTTTAAAGGACGATCGCCATCTGCAGCAATTTCTACATCGACATATACTTTATTACCAAACTCGCGTGTGCGCAAATCGTCGATGCGAAGAACCCCTTCTTCTTCACGGATACAGTCTCGTAAAAGCTGCTCATCACCTTCGTCACAGGAATGGTCGACCATTTTATCAACAGCGTCATGGAAAATATCATAGGATGCTTTGACGATAAAGACGCAGATGACAAGGCTGGCAATCGAATCGCAGATTGGAAATCCGAGGCGTGCACCAGCAATACCGACTAAAGCGCCGACAGAGGAGAGTGCATCGGAACGATGATGCCATGCATCTGCCATAAGTGCAGCAGAATCGATACGGGTTGCGTTAATTTTTGTGTACCAGAACATCGCTTCTTTTGTTGCGATGGAAATTACAGCAGCCACGAGAGCAAGGATACCCGGGATGGCCAGATCAGAATAATTTCCGCTTGTGATTGTTTTGACTGCGGAGATGCCAATGGAAATACCAGTAATGAAAAGGATGACAGCAAGAATGATTGCAGCTACACATTCTAATCGTTCGTGTCCATAAGGATGCTCTTTGTCGGATTCTTTGGATGAAACATGGATACCGATAATAACTACGATGCTGCTGAAAACATCAGATGCGGAATGCACGGCATCACTGATCATGGCACCGGAATTGGCAAGCAGTCCTGCAATCAGTTTGAATGCGGAAAGTAAAAGATTGCCGATGATACTTACCGATGTGACACGGTTTGCTGTCTTTTGAAATTGGTTACTCATATAAAATCCCCCTTTTGCTAAAAATGAATTGGAAAATGAAGCAATATATAATGAAAAGCGCTTCCA
>URYB01000366.1 GCA_900552085.1 uncultured Lachnobacterium sp. | reverse complement strand
CAGTCACCAATTTTTATTGATGGCTTTGTTATGGTACATAAAAATAATAAAAGATCGCGCGTATGTCGCAGAAAAGAGGAAATATGATAGAGAACATTATTGTTGGAGTGATTGTAGCACTTGTAATTGTCGCTGGAGTTGTCGCATGGTGGTTTGAAAATCACGGAGAAGACATTCAAAATCCAGACGAAAAGAAATTACAGGATAAAAAATAAAGTATGAATACATCAAATTTGTAGAATACTTGGAGTAACAGAAAGGCAAGAAAATGAAGAAAACAAAGATTATTTGTACAATGGGACCTGCAACGGCAGATGATGAAGTATTAAAGGAGATTATGCAAAGTGGCATGGATGTTGCCAGAATCAACTTTTCCCACGGAAATGGTGTGGAACATTTACCAAAAGTGGAACAGATAAAAAGACTTCGTGAAGAACTGGGATTACCGATTGCATTACTGCTTGATACAAGCGGACCGGAGATTCGTCTTGGCAACTTCGAAAACGATAAGGTACAGCTGAATGCGGGAGATACATTTACCCTGACCGCAAGAGATATTACCGGAAACGAAAAAGAGGCATCCATCACTTACAAGAATCTGGTAAAGGATGTACAGCCGGGCATGCGTATTCTGATCGATGATGGTCTGATTGAAATGTATGTCAAAGAATTGACAGATACGGATATTGTGTGTGAAGTAGAAAATGGAGGTATGGTATCTAACCATAAGGGTATCAATGTTCCCGATGCGCATCTGTCCATGCCTTATATCAGTGAGAAGGACCGCAACGATCTTATTTTCGGTGTGGAACAGGGGTTTGATTTTGTGGCAGCTTCCTTTGTCCGTTGTGCAGATGATATTGTTCAGCTTCGTAATCTTCTCAAGGAACATGGCGATAATGACATGAAGATTCTTGCAAAGATTGAAAACCGTGAGGGTGTGGATAATATCGATGAAATCCTGGCTGTTTCGGATGGTGTCATGGTTGCCAGAGGAGATATGGGTGTAGAAATTCCAATTCAGGAAGTTCCAGCCATCCAGAAACTGATCATTAAAAAAGTATACAATGCAGGTAAAATTGTTATCACAGCAACACAGATGCTGGATTCTATGATAAAAAATCCGCGTCCGACCAGAGCAGAAGCAACGGATGTCGCAAATGCGATTTATGATGGAACCAGTGCAATTATGCTTTCCGGAGAGACCGCTGCCGGAAAATATCCGGTACAGGCAGTAAAAACCATGGCAGAAATTGCAGAGTATACCGAAAATGATATTGACTACGAGAAGCGTTTCCGTCAGTTGGAAAAACTTCCGAAAGATGATGTTACTGATGCAATTTCTCATGCAACCTGTATGACAGCGATTGATATCAATGCATCTGCAATCGTAACCGTTACAAAATCAGGAAGAACTGCAAGAATGATCTCACGGTACCGTCCGAATTCACCGATCATCGGATGTACGCCCTCGGAGCGCACATACCGTCAGATGAGTTTATCCTGGGGTGTAATTCCTTTGATGATCAAGGAGGAGACCAGCACGGACGTATTGTTTGCCAATGCCATGAAACGTGCAGAGGAAGAAGGCTATCTGAAAGAGGGAGAGCTTGCTGTCATTACCGCGGGTGTGCCGTTGGGAATGTCCGGCACCACGAATCTGATTCGTGTGGCAGTGGCTGGACAATGTGAGTCTCTGTAAAACTAAAAAATAAGCTAAAAAAAATTTATTGTAAAACAAGATACGAAACACTTGTTCGACGATGCGGCCTGTGCTATGATAGACAGGTCGCAGGAAAAGTGTAAGGAAGGTTGGAAATCATACATTTGCATGTGATTTCCAATCTTTTTTAATATGTGATTAGTGTCAGCTCATTTGCTGAAAGCAAATTTTGCATGGGCCGATGTTCAATGCAGGGAGAAATTAATATGAGAAAAAGAAATCATTATCCGGTTGCGGTGCTTTTGCTGCTGCTTGCGTTATTGTTTGGCGGCTGCAGCTATGTGCAATCGGGGCTGGATACACAGACGGTACAGGAAAACACACAGAAATCATATGAATCGACAGATATCCCGGCGTATGCGGGGAATTCTTTCGTTATACTCGATGACAACAAACCGGCATTTTCCAAACAGGATCGGGAGCGCACAGATGCATTTGAGACATACAGTGATCTGGATGAGCTCGGCCGCTGTGGCGTGGCCTATGCAAATATCTGTAAGGAACTTATGCCGACTGG
>URYB01000365.1 GCA_900552085.1 uncultured Lachnobacterium sp. | reverse complement strand
ATCCGATACTTTCACTTCAATTTCATGGTTCGGCTTCCGGACAGCCACAGCGTATTTATCCTTGTTCTTCATCATTACGCCTTCCATCACGGCCTGTCCGCCAACTCCGGAATATCTCATAATTCTGCCTCCACTGCTCCTCTAAAAGAAAGAAAAAAGGTTGAAGCTGCACAGCCTCAACCTTTTCGAAAATCGTTCAATTCTATTTCATACCATACTTCTTGTTGAACTGTTCGATACGTCCACGAGCCTGGTTAGCCTTCTGCTGTCCAGTATAGAATGGATGACACTTAGAACAGATTTCTACGTGGATCTCCGGCTTAGTTGAACCTGTAACGAATGTGTTTCCACAGTTGCAAGTAACAGTTGCCTGATAATAATCTGGATGGATTCCTTCTCTCATAATTTTCACCTCTTCTATTCTTATCGTTTATTGTAATCAATCTCGAATTGACTCCCTGCACATTTGCTCGCGAAACGACTTTTATGCAAATGCACCTTTCATTCAATCTCTGATTGATCAGCCTATTGTCACACTCTTTATACCCGTATGCCCGATCCGCATATGATACTTGTTGCAAGAGTGACACGTACGTCCGTTTACATCCCGATAAACATCTTGGTTATTCTAACATATATAAATATACATTGCAAGGGATAAATTATAAAATTCTGTTTTTTGTAACCATATTGATAAATTCTGCATTATTCTTCGTATGTGCGAACATATTCAAAATATTTTCCGCCGCCTCATCCGAGCGCATTCCATTCAATGCTTTTCGCATATTTTCCACGCCAATCTGCTCCTGCGGATCCAATAAGAGGTCATCACGTCTGGTTCCGGATTTCACAATATCAACAGCCGGGAAAATTCTCTTTTCCGAAAGCTTACGGTCCAGCACAAGCTCCATGTTACCGGTACCTTTGAATTCCTCGAAAACAACATCGTCCATCTTGCTGCCGGTATCCACCAGTGCCGTCGCAAGAATCGTAAGGCTTCCACCTTCTCTCATGTTACGTGCAGCACCAAAAAATCGTTTTGGCATATGAAGCGCAGCCGGATCAAGACCACCGGATAAAGTACGTCCGCTCGGTGTACATGTCAGGTTGTAAGCACGGGCAAGTCTGGTAATACTATCCAGAAGGATCATAACATCCTGTTTGTGCTCTACCAGACGCTTTGCGCGCTCAATCACCATCTCAGATACTCTCTTGTGATGTTCTGCGGTCTCATCAAATGTAGAATAGATTACTTCCACATTGTCTCCCTGAATCGCTTCCTTGATGTCTGTCACTTCCTCCGGACGCTCATCGATCAGTAAAATGATCATATGCATCTCCGGGTTATTGATCTTAACTGAGTTTGCAATCTCTTTCAAAAGGGTTGTCTTACCGGCTTTCGGCTGGGACACGATCATTCCTCGCTGTCCCTTGCCGATTGGGGACACCACATCCACAACACGCATCGCTACCGAACATCCCGGCCGCTCCATGCGCAGACGCTTATTCGGGAAAATCGGAGTCATATCTTCGAAGTTCATTCGATGCTGAGCCTCCGAAGGATGATATCCGTTTACCGTAGAAACATAAAGCAATGCTGAAAATTTTTCTTTTTCGGAAGATTTGATTTTTGTATTACCGGTAACAATATCTCCGGTCTTCAGATTAAATCTCCGGATCTGGGACGGTGCAATATACACATCATGCTCACCCGGAAGGTAATTTTCACAGCGTAAAAATCCATATCCGTCTGCCATAACTTCGAGAATACCGCTCACGGTGCATCCGCTGTCAAGATCTGCAATATCTTCCTTGATAGCCGCCGAATCCTGCGTATCTTCTTTTACGTTGTATGAAGAATCATGTTCTTCCTGCTCTGCCTTACGGGCACGGAGAATACGTTCTCTGTGTTCTACTGCATTTGTTGTAAAAACCGTCTTATGATCTTTGGCAATTTTTACCACTCCTGTCTTTTTTTCGTTTTCATCCTCCTGAAGCATGCGCTCAATCAATTCGCTTTTTTTCATTGCTGACACGCCTTTTATACCTCTTGCTTTTGCAAGGTCCTTTAATACAACCAAAGACAGGCTTTCGTATTTTTCCCTCATATAATACTCCTTTATATTTAAAAATCGAATTCCATGGGATCTATGTCTGAAACGACGCAGAATCGCTTATAAAAGGTATTATACACTATTATTCTGAAAATAGGAAGTCTTTTTCTTGATTTGTATTTCCAAGAATGGTAT
>URYB01000364.1 GCA_900552085.1 uncultured Lachnobacterium sp. | reverse complement strand
AATCGCCTTAACAACCTTGTCCTCATCGATATGTTTTGGTAAAGGAAGCTGACATAAAATTCCATGAACCTGTGGATCTGCATTCAGTTTCTCAATCAAAGCCAGTAACTCTTCTTCGGTTGTCTCTTCCGGCAGTTCATAAGCTAATGATTCAATACCAATATAGGCGCATGCTTTCTTTTTGTTTCCTACGTATACGGAAGAAGCCGGATCATTTCCTACCTGAATCACTGCCAGACAACATTTGCGTCCCTGACTGGCGAGTTCTGCCACTTCCTGCTTTAATTCTTCTTTGATATCCTTGGAAATCTGTTTTCCGTCAATTATCTTTGCCATGTCGTATTCTCTCCTTAGAAAAGTCCTGTGATGACGCCATCATCGTCCACATCGATCTGATATGCAGCCGGTTTCTTCGGAAGTCCCGGCATGGTCATGATTGCGCCATTAATTGCAACAACGAAGCCTGCTCCGGCAGAAACATATACTTCGCGGACATTGATCTTAAATCCGGTTGGACGGCCAAGTTTCTTTGCATCATCGGAAAGTGAATACTGTGTCTTTGCCATACATACCGGGAATTTGTCCATTCCAAGATCTGTGATTCTCTTTAACTCACGTTCTGCAGCTGGTGCATATGTAACGCCATCCGCGCCATAGATTTCTTTTGCAACTTTTTCAATCTTTTCTTTTAATGATAAGTCATCTTCATATAATGGCTTGAAGTTGCTTTTCTTTGTTTCTAATGTTTCTAACACTTTGTTTGCGAGTGCGACACCGCCTTCGCCACCTTTTTCCCATACTTCAGCAAGTGCAAATTCACAATCTCTGTCTTTACAGAATTTCTCAACGAATGCGGTCTCTTCTTCCGTATCTGTAATAAAGGAATTCAAAGTAACTACAACCGGAACTCCAAATTTCTGAAGATTTTCAATATGTTTCTCCAGATTTACGATGCCCTTCTTTAAAGCTTCCAGATTTGGAGCAGAGAGTTCATCCTTCGGTACGCCTCCATTGTATTTTAATGCACGGATTGTTGCCACAAGTACAACGGCATCCGGCTTAAGCCCAGCTTTGCGACACTTGATATCAAAGAATTTTTCAGCACCAAGGTCAGCACCAAATCCAGCTTCTGTAATAACATAATCTGCAAGTTTTAAAGCTGTACAAGTTGCACGTACACTGTTACATCCGTGCGCAATATTTGCAAACGGTCCGCCATGAACAAATGCCGGTGTGTGTTCCAATGTCTGGATCAAATTCGGCTTTAATGCATCTTTCAGTAAAGCAGCCATTGATCCGGTTGCCTGTAAATCATCTGCTGTCACTGGTTTTCCATCAAATGTGTAGGCAACGATAATTCTGCCAAGGCGACGTTTTAAATCATTCATATCTACTGCAAGACATAAGATAGCCATTATCTCAGAAGCTACTGTGATAACAAAATGATCTTCACGTACCATTCCATCCATTTTACTTCCTAAACCAACAACTACATTACGTAACACACGATCGTTCATATCAAGGCAACGTTTCCATACAATCTGTCTTGAATCAATGCCAAGTTCATTTCCCTGCTGGATATGATTATCCAAAAGAGCGGCAAGCAGGTTGTTTGCTGATGTGATTGCATGAAAATCTCCGGTAAAATGAAGATTCAGATCTTCCATCGGTACAACCTGAGAGTATCCACCTCCTGCAGCTCCGCCTTTGATACCAAAACATGGTCCAAGGGAAGGCTCACGCAAGGCGATGATGGCTTTCTTTCCAAGTTTACCAAATGCCTGTCCGAGACCGACCGTAATGGTTGTCTTTCCCTCTCCTGCCGGAGTTGGGTTGATTGCAGTGACAAGAATCAATTTTCCATCCGGGTTATTCTTACTTCGCTCAATTAATTCATCAGAAATCTTTGCTTTGTATTTTCCATATAATTCAATATCATCTTCTGCAATACCAATAGATGCTGCTACCTCTTTGATTGGCTGCATAGTTGCTTCCTGCGCAATTTGAATATCACTTTTCATATTTTTCCTCCTTAATGCCTAAGTATCCGTTTATATGTATTCTGACATAAGTCAAATAAATACCTGTCAATTTTTCCGCCAAAAGCTGGCAAAATTTATATTCCACAGAGTATATCATACCCAATGTTATGGATTCTCGTCAATATAAGTTTCATATTCCTCTTTTGTCATCAGTACCTTTCGCGGCTTTGTGCCCTCTTCCGGTCCGACGATTCCGGCTTCTTCCAGCTGATCCATAATGCGGGCGGCACGGTTAAAACCG
>URYB01000363.1 GCA_900552085.1 uncultured Lachnobacterium sp. | reverse complement strand
ATTTAGGAAAAGAATTCGAGAGTGGATGGAGAAATTGAAAAAATGTCTATCAAAATAATGCATGTTGTAGAAATAGAGGAAAAAGGGGCGTATAATAAACACATGATAAGTAAATTGTGATAAGTAATAGGAAAGTAAAAGATTTTTAAGGTGAAAATCATTGACAAAAGAAGAATGGTACAGACAACTGTTTCAGAAACTTGGAAATTCCAAGTTTCGAAGCAGTTTTCATCTGAAACAGAAAGACATCGATTATATTAATGAAAAAGGAATGGATACGATCCGGCAGCATGCCAGAGATTTTATTGCAAAACGCGAAGCACCGGCAGTTATTCCGAATGATGGAAAACAGACACCAATGAAGGGGCATCCTGTATTTATTGCACAGCATGCAACTGCGACGTGTTGCAGAGAATGCATACGGAAATGGCATAAAATGCAGCCGGGAAGGGAATTAAGTCAGGTGCAGCAGGACTATCTGGTGGATGTAATCATGACATGGATTCAGCAGGAAATTGCTGATAGTAATCAACAACCGAAACCCGATAAGTAAATAATCACTTAAAAATATCTCGACATAATGCAGCATAAATGCTATAATGCGCACAAGGCGTTTATTTATATAACCTTATCATATCCCCAAAATTTCATATGTTCGGGCGTATCGTCCGCATTACCAATCTATTTTACAATTTAATAATGTACAAACTATTTTTTAAATTACAAAAGACTGTTAAATCAGTTCTTTTTGCTATATACTTAAGGAAAGGTTAGGTGATCTTATGGGTGGAAAAATTTTGCAACTTGAATCAGAACGATTACGCGAATTAGGAGAGGCAAAAGGCCGTGCTGAGGGTCGAAAGGCCGAACGAATTGAGGCAATTCAAAATATGATTTCACTTGGATTGACCAAAGAAAAAATTTTAACAATATATTCAGAAGAAGAATACAACCAAGCGGTAAGTACAATGCTTGTGGAGGTATAACTATGCCCGATGAATTATCCGCCCCGGAAGAAAAACAAAGACGGGGACCGAGAAGCAATCAGAAATTAAAGATCTTATATCTTGCAAAAATATTGCTTGAGTACACGGACGCAAAGAATGACATTACCTTGCAGGACATCATAGACAAGCTGGCAGCTTACAACGTGACGGCAGAAAGGAAAAGCCTGTATGATGATATCGCGCAGCTGAATGATTTCGGCATCAAAATTAAGAAAACACAGTATGGAAGAACTTCTCACTATCAGGTGATCAATCGCGATTTTGAACTGGCAGAGTTAAAGCTTCTTGTAGATTCGGTCGCGTCGGCAAAGTTCATTACCGAACAAAAATCCAATGAACTTATTCAGAAAATCGAGCGTCTGGCAAGTAAACCGCAAGCTTCCATGCTACAGCGTCAGGTATATGTCGCAGGGCGCGTCAAAGCAATGAACAATGACATCATGGAAAATGTCGATGCAATCCATAATGCGATTTCTCAGAATCTTCAGATTTCCTTCCAGTATTTTCAGTGGAATGTGCAAAAAGAGCCGGAGCTACGAAGAAATGGTGAACGCTATGTGATCAGCCCGTGGGGATTGTCGTGGGACGATGAGAATTACTATCTGGTCGGCTATGATGCAATAGCAGATAGAATCAAACATTATCGCGTGGACAAAATGCTTAAGATCAAAGTGGAAACCACAAGACGCGAAGGCAGGAAGAAATTTAAAGAAGTGGACATGGCAGCCTATGCAAAAAAGATGTTCAACATGTTTGACGGAGAAGAACAGACCGTAGAAATATTGTGTGAAAACAGCCTGGCGGGAGTGATGATCGACCGATTCGGCAAGGAAGTGCGGATGAGCAGAGTCGATGACGAGCATTTTAAAGTAGCGGTAAAAGTCGCTGCAAGCAAACATTTTGTGCATTGGGTCATGGCATTAGGAAGCGGAGCAAAAATCATCGGACCGGAAAATCTGGTGCATGAGGTAAACGAAGAAATCAAACGATTGGCAAAGCAGTATCTACAGTAATTAATAATCGATACATTGAGGGAGAATACAAATAAAAAGGAATCTGCTATAAACAGATTCCTTAAACGAGGGAAAATCCCTGTTGAAGAATGGAACTCCAGTTGCTTTTCTGATAAAGAAAACGGACGATAATTACCATTTGTTTTTCTTTATCAATTGTATAAAAGGCAAGATAGTTATTGATTATTACAGAACGAATTCCCCAACTGGCTAATACCGGATCATTTACCAGATGCAATTCTTGCGGCAGGTCAGATAAAGCATTAA
>URYB01000362.1 GCA_900552085.1 uncultured Lachnobacterium sp. | reverse complement strand
AAATTAGTTTAAAGAATCCTTTAAAGCCTTACCAGCCTTAAACTTAGGTGCCTTAGAAGCTGGGATCTTGATCTCCTGCTTTGTCTGTGGATTTCTACCAACTCTAGCAGCTCTCTCAGATACCTCGAATGTACCGAATCCTACTAACTGTACCTTCTCACCCTTCTTTAATTCTTCAGCAATAACATCTGTAAATGCCTTAACGGCTGCCTCTGCGTCCTTCTTTGAGATTTCAGCCTTCTCAGCTACAGCTGCAACTAACTCTGCTTTGTTCATGTCAAAATTCCTCCTATGGATTCTATATTATATAATTCGAGTTCCTTCTCTCAAATTACTTACAAATCTATTTATACTTGTTTTCCTACTGTTTGTCAAGGAAAAATGCCATATTTTAGGGCTTTTACGGCTTGAAAAACATACAAAAAAAGTACCGAAAAATCGTCATTTTGACACATTGGTGCTCGTATTATACAAACTGGACAACAAATCCTTCAGTACATCCAGCTCATCATCACGTTTTTCACTTTCGCTTTTCTTACTCTCACTCGTCGTATTCTCCGTGCTCTGCGACTGCTGACTGCTCTGTGAATTTTCCTTCTGTGAATTTGCAGTTGTACTGCTCTGGCTGGTCGAACTCTTCTGGCTGGTCTGACTGTTCTGACTACTCTGGCTCTTCTGGCTGCTCTCACTGTTCTGACTTGATGATGTCCCGGAAGATTCACTGTCCTCCTCATCGTTGAGTTTGATAATGATCGTAGCTTCCGGTGAATTTACATATAAATTCCGCTTCCATGTATCATAGCCGTCCGCATACACGGTTACAGTATGAGAGCCATAGGTCAGTTTCAGCGTTTTTCCGGCATCTGTCTGTTTGCCATCCACAAGCAGCAGCGCATCTTCCACATCAATCGAAAATTTTATTTTTCCATACTGCGGTCCCTCACCCTTTAGCTCATTCAGATCGACGGTGGTGGTTTTTCCCCGCTTGATCTTAATCTTTTTACTGCCGCCCCATCCATTGTTTGCAACCGTCAGCGTATATTTTCCTTCCGGCACCTGTAATGTCAGATCCGGTGTGATCTCCGTAAAGATTTTCTTACCAAGCTGCAAAAAGCTTCCTTCGAACAGAGACGTATTCTTTAATGCAAGCGTTCCCTGTGCAGTCGTAATGTTTACGGAAAGGATTTGTTTATCTATGCCGACAACCGTAAGGGTATCTCCCTGTTGAATGTCTGTCATATCCACTTTTTCATCCCCGGAAAACACATAGGTATTGTCTTTATACCGGTATTTGCGGTCCGCGATCATGAGCATGTTTTTCTCTTCATTCACGGAAAAACGCGTGATATCCTCATACACCCATGCCTCATCCGACAGCTGTACCTCAGATAATGTTCCATCCATCGTCTGTTCCCCGATCGTCACAAGTGACCCCAAAGGAAATGCCGCCATGGTGGAACGGTTTCCGTATTTATCAAAAAACTGTGTGCCTGTACCATAATAAAAGCGGTACTCCATTCCATTGGCATAACGGTAAAGACGCAGACTTTCTTCCGTCTGATCGATACCCGTAATGAGATAAACTTCCTGTTGTTGTGTCTCCTGCGTATCCGCTTCTGTCTGGTCGGCAATGGAGTGATGAAAATATGTCATTCCATCCTCTTCCACGGTCTCCTTTCCACACCCGGTCAACATTACTGACACCAGCAAAAACACCGCGCAGATCATATATTGTATTGTCTTTTGTATCTGTTTTTCATTCATATCATTAGTATACATGATTCTTAATTATTTTGAAATAACTTCTCTAAAAAGATGCTTCGCGCCGATTCTAACTCAATCATCCGTCTCATTTTCTCAATATCCCGTTCCGATACCCATGCCTTGTGCGAATTTATGTAATGATTGGAAATTTTCCAGAATTTCTCCGGAAACAGAAGAATTACCGCCAGCATCTGCCGCTCTTCTTTGGAAATCTGCCGTTCCCGGTCATAAATCTCGATCAGGCGCATTCCAATCCCCTGATCCCAATGATTTTTCTCGAGCATTTTGCGAAGAAAGTTTGCCAGATCTGCAATCTGCAAATTGCACGACATGCTTTCATAATTGATAATCCGAAACCCATCCGGTCCATGTACCACGTTATGCTGATTAAAGTCCCCATGGCACAGCAGACTGTCCGGCGCCTCTTTTACCTCTGCAAGAAGCTGCATCGCTCTTTTGGCTTCTTCTATGTAATGCGGATATTGTTCCCAAAAACGAGTTTGAACGTCATTTTTGGGAACAATATCCGC
>URYB01000361.1 GCA_900552085.1 uncultured Lachnobacterium sp. | reverse complement strand
CAATATCTGCATTTTTCACAAACACATAATCAATGGTTGCCGCATTCACCGGAATCTCCTGATTCACATACAGATCCGGTCCCTGCTCCATACCACAATCTACAAGAAAATGCTTATCCCCAAACTTTACATAGTGGCAGCTGCCGGTTACTTCACGATCAGCCCCCAAAAATTGCAATACCATAAAAGCCACCCCTTTCTGTCATGGCTCTATTATACCATACATTTTCTGCAAACCCCAACTGTTTTCTGAAAACAATCTAATTTTTCTGAATTTCTTTTTTCAACCGCACCATAATTTTTTTCTCCAGACGGGATATGTAAGACTGCGAAATTCCAAGCAGATCTGCCACTTCTTTCTGTGTCATCTCCTTGCCATCTTTCCGGTTGATTCCATAGCGCAGACAGATAATTTCTTTTTCTCTTGGATCAAGCTTTTCCACAGCATCGCGCAGCAGCCGTATCTCCGCTTCATTTTCCATATCCCGGTATATAATATCTTCCTCGGTGCCAAGAATATCGGAAAGTAAAAGCTCATTTCCATCCCAGTCCACATTCAGTGGTTCATCGATGGACACTTCCATTTTTATTTTGTTATTTCTCCGTAAGTACATAAGAATTTCATTTTCTATACATCGCGATGCATAGGTTGCCAGTTTGATTTTCTTTTCCGGGTTAAAGGTATTGATTCCCTTGATCAGTCCGATTGTTCCAATCGAAATCAGATCTTCCACACAGATCCCTGTGTTTTCAAACTTCTTTGCCAGATATACTACCAGTCGCAGATTATGCTCAATCAGCATTTTTCTCGCGTCTTCCTTCGAATAATCTTTTGTCTTTGTCGTCAGATCAGAAAGTGCTACCAGGCACTTCTGTTCCTGTTCCTTTTCAAGCGGCGGAGGCAAAACATCCGAACCACCAATATAAAAAATTTCTTCTTCTGTAAATAACATGCGAATTTTTCCGATTGTAGTCTTCAGTAATTGTTTTACATCCATCATTTCTTTTCCTTTCACGAACTTTCATTGTGTATGGAAGAATGCAGAATCATCTGATAAGACTTTCCCTGCAGCAATGCAGCATCTGCACACCCTACCCACACATTTTTGTATGTACTGCCTGCCTGATCATACAGCACTTCCATCGATTCAATTTCGGTAGCAGATATCCGCCCCTCAGTCGTCCCGAGCGCCTGAAACGGAATCTCTGTGATCCTGCTCTCCTTTCTTTTCAACTGTTCAAAAATCTTCATGCTCACAATATGTACCGGTTCTCCCGAGACAGGCATCTGCAAACGATTCCCGGAATCGTACAATCCAATGCAACAGATTTCTTTTCCATCATTTTTTAATTTCACTTCATAGAGGTTTCTTTGCTGTCGCACGTTGCACAGCCAGACTTTTACCAAAGCATGCCCGATTACAATGGTCACCGCTGCCACATACCAGGTCATTCCCCGTATGCCTGTAAAATTGGAAAAAGCGGTCACGATTCCATTTAACAGAAGAATGCCGAACCAGCTGATCAGTATCCGCAGGACAAACTGCTTTTTACTGCATCTTCCAAATGCAAGAAACAGCATCAATGGCACCACAACAACAGCTGTCAAAAATACACTCAGCCAATATGCCCGCAGCAGCAGCAAAATAGCAGCAAGAAGCGCCCCCATTCCGGAAGAAATCACCATTCTGAGATATTTGTGTCTGACTGCACTTTTACTTAATTCGCTTGTCATCGACAAAACGAGAAGATTCATCAGAAAATTCTGTTCTATGAATACGTCAATATAGAATGCATATATAAAAAACACCTCCTGTCTCTGCCGTTATTATAGAAAATCTCGTCTCTATAATTTGGCAAAAACAGGAGGTTTTAATTTAAAAATTATTTTCCTTCTTCGACAAATTAATTATCTTTTTGAATTTTTCAGGAAATCAGGAATATTAATTTCTACTGGCTTAACACTGCTCTCCGGCTGCTTTGGTCTCTGGATGCCGGTATAAGTAGGTGTTGTCTGTCTGGTTGTTGTAGTTGTAGGTCTAGGTGTTGCAGGGATTGGATTTCTCTGCACGGAAGCATTGCTTGTTGCTCCTGTTCCTACATAACTGTTTGTAGAAGCTGCACGATTCACAATTCCGGAAGTAGCCGGCTGACGATTTACGGTCTGGTTCGGATATACCATACGGGAACCAATGCCGCTTGGAGCTGCTACAGACTTCATAGGACTCTCTAATCCGGTTGCAATAACTGTGATGGTTGCTTCATCTGTCATCGTCTCATCAACCTTCGCACCGAAGA
>URYB01000360.1 GCA_900552085.1 uncultured Lachnobacterium sp. | reverse complement strand
AGCCCATTTTTCCGGTAGAGTGATTCGTAATATAACGCACCGGATCAATCTTCTCCTGTGTCGGTCCCGCTGTGACCATCACTTTCTTTCCAACCATGTCCTTTTCACAGGCAAGTTCTTTCATAATATAAGAAAACAGCGTTTCCGGCTCCGGCATCTTTCCGGCTCCGGTATCGCCGCAGGCAAGATATCCGCTTGCCGGATCAATGATATGAAACCCATAATGCTCCAGCTTTCTGATGTTATCCTGTACGATCGGATTTTCAAACATATTGGTATTCATGGCAGGAGAAACGTATTTCTGGCATTTTGCCGCCAGAATCGTAGTTGTCAACATATCATCTGCGATTCCGTTTGCCATCTTGCCGATCACATTGGCAGAAGCCGGTGCTACCATAAAAATATCCGCCCGTTTTGCCAGTGCCACATGTTCTACATTGAACTGAAAATTCCGGTCAAACGTATCGACCAGACACTTGTTGCCTGTCAACGTCTCAAACGTGATAGGATTAATAAAATTTGTTGCATTTTCCGTCATGATCACATGCACATCCGCATGCTGCTTGACGAGTGCACTTGCCAGACAGGCAATTTTATAGGCAGCGATACTTCCGGTCACACCAAGTACCACACATTTTCCTTTTAACATTGTCTCTTACTCCTTTGCAGTAAAATCATATCTTCTGCTATTTTATCACAATTGCGACAGAATCTCATCCGTTTTTTTCTCCCGGTCCTGATCAGTAACGATATGAAGAAGCGATGTACCCTCTATGATTTCTCTGATTTTTTCTTTTAAAAAAGAAGGTTTGATGTTGTACTGACTGCTCTCGTCACTCGGCACCCAGATCAGTTTTTCAAAGTCTCCATCCTGAATCATTTCTTTTACAAACGGATCTATAATCCAACTATCCTCATAATCATACTTAAAATACGCTACTGTGTTATACACAGACTCCTGCATGTCGCCGTAATAAATCTTAAGCATACATCTACTTCCTTTTAAATTTATACCTTTCTCTATTTTAGCATATCCATGTCCCATGCACTATCGCTTTCTCGCTTAAATGGTAGCAAAAAAGGCAGCCTGTGTCTTTTCGGCTGCCTTTTTTAACATATTATGATATGAGGGTCACTAAGGGATGCATCGATGATACCTTTTGTCCCTTTTATCATATTATTTCTGGATTGGCTTTAATTTATTCAATACCATGCCAAGCGCTGCTACAATGATTGCAGCCACAATCGCTTCAATGACTCCGTTAAAACTGATGACACCACCGATGATTCCAAGCACGGCTCCCGCATCGACACTCAGTGCTTTTGCATATGCATCTTTGTATAAGACCAAAATTCCGCCCATAACCAATATCGTATTGACCATTGCGCCTGTTACCCCCGCATAGACAAATGCACAGACTGCGCCGGATTTCAGTACCGTATACACTTCCAGCGCGATAAAAACAGCCCCTCCGACCAGTGTACTTACTGCATACAGCGCAATATCTGACAATGGCTTCTTGTCAAATACATGAAGCAGAAACGCACGCGCACCAAAAAACAGGAACACACCGATCAGAATATTAAACACACTTGCCCAGAGAATTTTATGCTGGGAAGAAAGTGCTTTCTTTACTCCGATATATACAAAATACGGCAGGATTCCTACAAGAATACGCGGTACAAAACAGATAAATGCACTCTTGAAAATTCCACTGGTGCCTACCATGCTGGCTGCCAGAACCGGGGAAAATACAAATGCCGAAAGGGATGTCGGCATAACCGTATTCTTAATAAAGCTGGTCAGGCCAAAGATAAATCCTAAAAATCCGCCCTTCTTCGGTCCACAGAATAACGATCCTAAAATAACAGGGATGTGAATAATGGTCGCATTGATTACCACAAGCGGGATGTAGCCCAGCGGTGTAAACGCCATAATGATAATGATTGCTGCAAACAGAGCGGTCAGTACCAGCTCCGCGGTCTTATTGTTTCGCATTGGTTCCTCCTGTTCCAGATGAAAGCGGATATTGTGTTTTCCGTCTCTCTCTTTTTCTTTTGCGAATTAATTAAGCATCAACTTTATCAGTTTACACCCTGCTCCTCTTATGGTCAAGTTTTTGCTTTATGCCCGTTTCCTGCTATTTCTTGGTGGATGCCGACAGATTATAGACGTTATTGCTGCATTTCTTGCCTGATTTTTTCGTATAGTGGGCGAATCGTTTCCGGAGATTCTTCCAGTTCATCCGCAATCTGATCCAAAGGTTTATTTTTCAGTATTTTTTTTTGAATGAGCTCTGATAATT
>URYB01000359.1 GCA_900552085.1 uncultured Lachnobacterium sp. | reverse complement strand
TTTTGTTCTTTTTGTATTTTTCTTTTTTTGTTCCCTTCTTCCCCCCACCCCCCGAGTATAGACCGGGACAAACCCGCCACAATTAAAAGTGTTATTATTCTCTTTCCTGTCATAACGTATCCTCTCTTTTCTATGCTTCTTTCTTATGATTTATCAGATGATCCATATGCATGAGATACGGATGTTCTCTCTTTTCCCTCTCACGCGCTGCCGGATAAGATTCTTCAATGATCTTTTCTACGTCTAATTTCCATACAGTAGAAAGATCTGCCTCATCCCCGAATTCTTTCAAACATTCCTCGTATTTGTTTTCGAATTCCGCTCCTGCGATCAATGCATGGTAAGGTTTTGTCACAATAACAAAATCTCTGCCGTCTTTTAACACCAGATGTAACAATACCTTCTTTTGAAACCACATACTGTATACAAGGTTTTTCTGGATCTGTGAACTTTCCAAAAGTTCATAAATCTCAATTCTCCCATTCTCATCAATTTTCATTTTCCAGACCTGCTGAATCCATGGCAGCCCATTTTTTCCGGCTGCAACAATCGAAACAGCGATACTTTCCTTCCACAATTGTTTTATGCGCTCTAATGTTTCTGTTTTCATGCCTGCCCTCCTTAAATCCTGTCCAGATTAATGCTTGGATGCATGCCGCATTTACGGTAATCGTCCATCTCTGTGCTGATATCATATTTGCGCATAATCTCGTAAAATCCTTTGGTCAGCCGTACATAATAATCAAGTGACGGCGTCATCTGCTTATGAAAAATTGATCCAGGCACAACATTCCATACATCATGCTTTAATCCAACACCATGCGATGCAAGTTCTTCCGCCATCTCAAGATCTGCGCGGATGGCCTCATCTTCCGATGTAAAACCATATGGCTTTGCCAGCTCTACCCCACTTACAATTCCAGTATTCACCTGACCTTTTCCGAAAATATCCACAGCACGATACAGTCGTTCTTTCCATTCCTTCTGTGGAATATGCTTTGCCTTGCCCGGGCAGATCCACTGATACAGCTTATCTCCATACACCTCAAGATCCGTCGTATAGCTGGTCAGTCCAGTCTGTTCATACAAGCGGATCAGCTGCTTTTCACTAAATGCACTACTGTTTACCTGACTCGGGAATTTTTTCTGTGAAAAAACACTTCCAACCGCCTGCATAACACGTATGTAAGCATCTACTTCATCATCGCAAAGTTCTTTTCCACTCAGGATACTTCCTCCGGTAAGAATAAATCCCACAAATCTTCCCTTTTCCTTGATCAGCTCCGGCATAACCTCGCGTACCTCATCGCAGTCTACCTGTTCATCATCCCGTCCTTTGTATTTATGTCCCTGCGCTCCAATCCCGCAATATTTGCATCCGCAGCCTGGTTCATCCCAAAAATGACAATATTTGTTAACATCAATATGAAACCTCTGTGGTCTTGCTCCGATCACTTCTCCCATTGGAGTTCCTTTGCTCGTTTTCTTGTCAAAATAATGCGGTTTTTCCCAATAAATGACTTCCTCATCAATTACATCATCGCCATCAATTAATGCCGGCTTCCCATTCACGACATCAATCACATACGGTTCTCTTTGTTCCACCGGGTTTTTTGCAGGTGCAAATGACATATGTGTAACAATACTTGTTCCATCCCTTAACAGAATCGAATCCGGTGCAGGTTTTCCTCCCTGATCTCTGGTCTGATGAATCGCAGGATTAACCAGTGCAAGCGCGGCATCTGTAAATTTCATTCCACGTCTCTGTACATCAATCTGTGCAATAACAAAAGGAGAAATATCCGGATACTTCTTTACTATTTCGCGAAAACTTTCCTCTTTCTTCCTCCAGTCTTTATAATTTGGTGCCTCCATTTTCCATCCTCCTTACAAATATTTTTTAATCTCGGCCACCTTATCCAAATGCTCCCAAGGAAGGTCAATATCCGTTCTTCCAAAATGTCCATATGCTGCAGTCTGCTTGTAAATCGGTCTTCTAAGATCAAGTACATCAATAATTGCAGCTGGTCTTAAGTCAAATACCTTTTCAATGATTTCTACAATTTTCTCTTCATCAATTGTTGCCGTTCCAAAGGTTTCAACTGCAATTGATACCGGCTTTGCTACTCCAATCGCATATGCAAGTTCAACTTCAAGTCTCTTTGCTACTCCCGCAGCTACTAAGTTCTTTGCCACCCATCTTGCTGCGTAGGCTGCAGATCGGTCTACCTTTGTTGGATCCTTTCCCGAAAATGCTCCGCCTCCGTGACGCCCTGTTCCACCATATGTATCAACAATGATTTTTCTTCCGGTAAGTCCCGAATCTC
>URYB01000358.1 GCA_900552085.1 uncultured Lachnobacterium sp. | reverse complement strand
TCTCTCTTTTTAATCCATCCAATGCCCCACCTACCAGTTTTGATGTAATAAATTCATTGAATCTGGCTGCCACAATACCAACCTTAATTCCGTTTTCTGATACAAGTTTTCCTTCTAATGTTCTCATTTTTATCCTCCTTTATTGAATGTCAGGTTTTCATAAAAAACTTGACACTGTCATTTAAACTATTAAGCATCAATCGCATTTAAAATATGTCCCATACGGGCCTGTTTTGTTTTCAGGTAAAATCTGTCGTATTTTGTTGCTTCCATTTCAATCGGCACACGTTTTGCAATGGTCATTCCGTAATCTTCGAGCTGGTAAACCTTATCCGGATTGTTTGTCAGAAGTTCCAGGGAATGAATACCGAGATCCCGCAGAATCTGTGCACCGGTATAATATTCGCGCAAATCTCCTGCAAACCCCAGTGCCAGATTGGCATCTAAAGTATCCATGCCGTTATCCTGCAGATGATAGGCCTTTAACTTGTTCACCAGACCAATGCCACGGCCCTCCTGACGCATATACAAAAGAACACCTCTGCCCTCGGCCGCTATCATTTTCATTGCTGCATCAAACTGCTGTCCACAGTCACACCGCAATGAACCGAACACATCTCCGGTCAGACACTCCGAATGCACACGGCAAAGCACATTCTCTCCATCTGCAATCTCACCCATGACGAGTGCCACATGATGTTCCCCAGTGAGTTTGTTGATATAACAATGTGCCATGAAATTTCCATATTTCGTCGGCATTTTGACAACCGTTACGCATTCCACCAGTTTTTCATGAACCTTCCGATATTCCTGTAACTCCTTGATCGTCATGTATGGCAGTTTATGCTCCTTTGCAAAAGCATGCAGTTCTTCTGCCCGCATCATGGTTCCATCTTCCCGCATAATTTCACAGCAGAGCCCACATGGTTTTAAACCTGCCAGCCGCATGAGATCCACAGTTGCCTCCGTATGACCGTTCCGTTCAAGAACGCCACCCTCTTTTGCAATCAGCGGAAACATATGTCCCGGTCTGCGAAAATCGGCAGGTCTGACATCTTCCGCTACACACATCCGGGCGGTCAGTCCTCTTTCCTCTGCGGATATGCCGGTCGTGGTATCTTTATAATCAACCGATACGGTAAAAGCCGTCTCGTGATTATCCGTATTATTTGCTACCATCGGATCAAACATAAGCTTCTGTGCAATTTCCCGGCTCATCGGTGTACAGATCAATCCTTTCGCATAAGTAGCAAGGAAATTCACATTCTCCGTTGTTGCACTTTCTGCGGAACAGATGAGATCTCCCTCATTTTCCCGGTCCTCATCGTCTGTAACCAGAATGATTTTTCCTTCCTGCAACGCCTTTATGGCTTTTTTTACATTTTCAAAATCCATCGTAATTCCTCCTTTTAGTAGCCATTCTTTAAAAGAAATTCTCTGGTAATTCCAGTTTCCTTTTTATTTTCTGTCACAAATTTTTCTACATATTTTCCGATACAATCATTTTCAAGATTGACTGTATCCTGTAACTTTTTGCCTGCTAATGCGGTCTTTTCCAACGTGTGTGGAATGACCGACACCGCAAAACTTTTTGCATCCACCTTTGCGACAGTAAGGCTGATTCCATCGATTGCAATGGAGCCTTTTTCAACGATATATTTTGTTATTTTTTCTGTAGTACCAATGGTATACCACACTGCATTACTGTCCTTGCGGATTCCTGTGATCGTTCCGGTTCCATCGATATGCCCCGCTACGATATGACCACCAAATCTTCCGTTTGCTGCCATGGCCCGCTCCAGATTCACCGGACTTTTAGCCCTTAACGTTCCCAGTGCAGTACGGTCCAATGTCTCATGCATGACATCCGCGGTAAAAGAGTTTGCCGTATAGCTCGTTGCCGTCAGACAGATTCCATTGACGGCAATGCTGTCACCCTCTTTGATATCTTCGAGTATCTTTTTCGCCGAAATAATCAGTTGTGCGGACTGCCCGTTTCTTTGGATCCGCATGATTTTTCCCACTTCTTCTATGATTCCTGTAAACATGTATACACCACATCACTTTCTATCCGATAGTCTTCTCCACAGGAAATGCATCGCGTATTCTCTAACCGGATGCCTTCGTCCGGCAATGCGACTCCAGCTCCTGCAACCGGTGACTGCGCTGGGCCCCCAAAAATCTTTGGTGCGATATATGTTTGCACCGCATCCACAATTCCTGCTTTCAGCGCGCTCCAGTTTAAGGTTCCACCGCCTTCCAGCAAAATTCCATCCACATTTTCCTCTCCAAGCAGCTGCATCAGCACCTGCAGATCAATGTGTCCGTCT
>URYB01000357.1 GCA_900552085.1 uncultured Lachnobacterium sp. | reverse complement strand
GACCGGGCGAAGCGAAAGAGGCGGATCTTGGTGTCGCTGGTGGCATTGGAGAGGGACTTATTATCAAACACGGGAAAGTGTTCAAGAAAGTACCAGAAAAAGAACTTCTCCCGGCTTTGCGTTATGAGTTAGAGCATTGGAGTGAAACAAATGTCGAAACCATTTAAAGAAGCGTTTCCTACGCTTCAATTGGATGAAGAGTTAGATAATCTTTTAGAGACAACAGAGGTTACAAAAATAAGTGCGAATCATGATCACAATCATATTCGCATTTATTTGCGTGCAAAAAGACTGATTTTCAAAAAGAATATATGGAAAATAGAAAAAGCCATATTGGAACAAATTTTTCAAAACCGTGATATTAAGGTTAAGATTATTGAGTCGTTTGAATTGTCTGAACAATATACGCCGCATTCTTTGATGGACGTATATCGGGACAGTATTTTAGATGAGCTGAATGCCTATAGTGTACTAGAATACAATCTGCTCCGTACGGCAACTATGGAGTTTGATCAGCCACATCATATGCTTCTTACTATGGATGAGACCATTATTGCAAAAACGAGAACGGATGAGATTGTTGAGTTTCTGGAAAAAGTCGTTTGTGAGCGTTGCGGGATGAATCTGATCATCCAGACGGCTTTTCGTAAACCGCAGGAGAGTAAATATAGGAAGAATTCAGAAAAACAGATTGCACAGGAAGTGCAAAGCATTATTGCAAGAACGAAGTTTGCCATGTCGGAGGAAGGAAAGGAAGAAAAGCCGGCAGAGGAAAAGGCTGTGGCAGCAACATCCGGCCAGGAGAAAAAGACCGCTTCCAAAGCTTCGGGCAAAGAACATTCTTCCAGTGGACGAAAGAAACAGACCTTCGAGAAAAAGGGAGAGTTTCGTCGTAAATTTGAACATGATAACAATAAAAAGTCGATGAATCCGGATGTTATTTATGGACGTGATTTTGAGGATGAAACGATTGAAATCGAAAAAAACGACGGACAGATCGGAGAAGTTGATAATCGCGGAAAAATTCTTTCGGTAGATACGAGAGAGATTCGTAATGAGAAGACAATCATTATTTTTTCAATGACAGATTTTACAGACACCATTGTATTGAAAATTTTTGCAAGAAATGATGATGTCAAAGACTTGTTAGGAGAAATCGATAAGGGCAAATTTGTAAAGGTCAAAGGTGTTGCAACCATTGACAAATTTGACAGTGAACTTACCATAGGTTCAATTGTCGGTATTAAAAAATGCGCCGATTTTACAACGGTTCGCATGGATACGAGCATTGATAAGCGTGTGGAGTTGCATTGCCATACCAAGATGAGCGATATGGATGGTGTTTCGGATGTCAAGGATATTGTCAAACGCGCCATGAAATGGGGACATAAGGCAATTGCAATTACGGACCATGGAGATGTACAGGCGTTCCCGGATGCTAACCATACGGTTCCGTCTGATTCGGATTTTAAAGTGATCTATGGAGTAGAAGCTTATCTGGTAGATGATATCAAAGGCATGGTCACAGACAGCCAGAACCAGAATCTGGATGCAGATTATGTAGTATTCGATCTGGAGACCACTGGTTTTAGTCCGGAAGTAAACCGTATTATTGAAATTGGTGCGGTAAAAGTACAGAATGGTGCAATCGTAGACAAATTTTCTACTTTTGTTAATCCGGAAGTTCCGATTCCGTTTCGTATCGAACAACTGACTTCAATCAACGATTCCATGGTCATTGATGCACCTGTGATTGCAGACATTTTACCGGAATTTATGAAATTCTGTGAAGGGTGTGTTATGGTTGCACATAATGCAGATTTTGATATGAGTTTTATCAAAAAGAATTGTCAGAGGCTTGATATTCCGTGCGCACCGACGATCGTAGATACGGTTGCACTGGCACGCGTGCTGCTGCCGAATCTGAACCGTTTTAAACTTGATACGGTTGCAAAAGCACTTGGTGTTTCATTGGATAATCATCATCGTGCAGTGGATGATGCGGGCTGTACTGCAGAAATTTTTGTGAAATTTATTGCAATGTTAAAAGACCGCGGGGTGTCCACGCTCGACGAGGTAAATGCACTTGGAACATCTTCGGTACAGAATGTGCAAAAGATGCCTACGTATCATGCAATCATATTAGCAACCTGTGACCAGGGTAGAACCAATTTGTATCGTCTGGTTTCGCTGGCGCATATTAAATATTATCACCGGCGTCCGCGTATACCAAAAAGTGAGTTTATCAAATACCGGGATGGATTGCTGATTGGATCTGCCTGTGAGGCAGGCGAATTATACCGTGCCATTTTAAATGGCCGCCCGGAGGAAGAGATCACAAGACTCGTAAATTTCTA
>URYB01000356.1 GCA_900552085.1 uncultured Lachnobacterium sp. | reverse complement strand
ATACGCATGCAGTTGTATGGGAACGGAATACGGACAGATTCTTTCCATGCTTGATGCAAAGTTTCACAGCATCGCGCCGTATTGTGCAGAAGGAAATCTTACCTATATCTGTCTGTATGCGGAGCTTTTTGTAGAACTTTATAATTGCTTTGAAGATATTGATAACTTAAGTGTAAAAGAGTTGAAGAGTATTATTTATTCTTTCATGCATGATTACACCGAGATATTTAACCAGGATGCCATTGAGCGTCTGGTTACGACAAAAGATGATTATTATAAAGAACTGGTCATGCAGGCCGATTTGTCAGATGCTTCTTATCTGTTTCGCTATGCAATGTGCATCGGCAGCGATGAAATGAAATCGTACGCGTGTTTAAATGCGTTTTCTGACGAACAGGTACAGGCGATGGCAGATACATTTACGGAAGGATACCGCATCGGATTTGCCACAACCGGAAAAGACATTACAAAGAAATCCATTGCAGAGATTCGTTATCCGATCGGGTTCGAGCGGATGGTACGCTTTGCAGTGAATAATTTTAAGAAGATGGGACTGGATTCGATTCTGCGGCCATTTTCGGTATCATTGAATAAACAGTACACGTATGATCACCGGGAAGACAGAGGCCTCTGGCTGGATAAGGCACTGATTGAGCGTGGACTTGAAGTGGAGCGCAGCGTCTGGGAAAAATTAAAAGCGCAGGCACCGGCATATGGAGGTCCCGCTGTAATTGACATTTTTGGCACGAAGCCTTTTTCACCGGAGCAGAAGGAATCCTGTGTGAAATTTACCGAAAAACAGCAGAAACTGTCGGTATATCAGCGCAGTGAATCCAGTCAGCTGATCAACAAATATATCCGTGGGGAGGAACGCAGTTTTACAATTATTGCATATCCGGTTCCTTCCATCGGTGAGCAGTTCGAGGAGATTTTTGCGGAGACGGTTAAAATCAATACGCTTGATTATGCATTGTACCGCGATATGCAGCAGAAGATCATCGATGTTTTAGATACGGCTGATATGGTACACATTCAGGGCACGAACGGAAACCGTACGGATCTGTATGTGAAAATTTATCCGCTGTCGGATCCTGCAAAAGAGACCGCATTCGAAAACTGCGTGGCAGATGTCAATATTCCGGTGGGAGAAGTGTTTACCTCTCCGGTTCTTACCGGAACCAATGGAAAGCTTCATGTCAGTCAGGTATATCTGAATGAATTGAACTACGAAAATCTGGAACTGGATTTCGTGGATGGAAAGATTTCATCGTATACCTGCACAAATTTTGAAGAGGAAGCAGAGAATAAAAAATATATTGAAGATAATGTATTGTATCATCACAAGACACTTCCGATGGGAGAGTTTGCCATCGGGACCAACACGACTGCTTATGTGATGGCCCGTAAATATGGCATTGCGGATAAGCTGCCGATTCTGATTGCAGAAAAGACAGGACCGCATTTTGCAGTGGGAGATACCTGCTACACCTATGATGAGGACAATATGACCTATAACCCGGACGGCAAGGCGATTGTCGCGAGGGACAATGAAATTTCGATGCTTCGAAAAGAAGACATCTCAAAAGCATATTTTAACTGTCATACCGATATTACGATTCCGTATGACGAGCTTGGAAAAATTACCGTGATCCGCAAGGACAAAACCACGGAGGATATTATTGTAAATGGACGCTTTGTCGTACCGGGAACCGAGAAGCTGAATGAGCCTCTCGATGCTTTGGACGCACAGCGAAACCAATAGATATTAACTTGAAAACGAAGGAAAACAGGAGGAATTAAAAATGGCACAGGTAGGAATTGTAATGGGAAGCGACTCAGATATGCCGGTTATGGCAAAGGCAGCAGACATCTTGGATCAGCTTGGCGTAAGCTATGAGATGACAATCATTTCTGCACACCGTGAGCCGGATGTATTCTTTGAGTATGCAAAGACAGCAGAGGAGAAAGGCTTTAAAGTAATTATTGCAGGCGCAGGTATGGCAGCACATCTGCCGGGTATGTGTGCAGCTATTTTCCCAATGCCGGTTATTGGTATCCCAATGCATACAACTTCTCTTGGTGGAAGAGATTCTTTATACAGCATCGTACAGATGCCAACCGGAATCCCGGTAGCGACAGTAGCCATCAATGGCGGAGCAAATGCCGGAATCCTTGCGGCAAAGATTCTTGCGACAAGCGATGCAGATTTACTTGCAAGACTCAAAGAGTATTCCAAGAATTTAAAAGAGCAGGTTGAGGCAAAAGATGCACGCCTGAAAGAAGTTGGATATAAGAACTACTAATTAGAAAATTTACCATTTACTATTGGTAAAATCATGTGTTTACAGATATACTATT
>URYB01000355.1 GCA_900552085.1 uncultured Lachnobacterium sp. | reverse complement strand
TATCCGTGATACAGATATGGCTGAAGAGATGGTTGAGTACAGCAAGAACAACATTCTTGCTCAGGCAGGACAGTCTATGCTGGCTCAGGCTAACCAGTCTAATCAGGGTGTATTATCATTACTTCAGTAATTTTCATATTACGAAGCCATTCAGGAGAAGAGCATTGCTCTTCTCCTTTTTGAATGAAAAAACTGGCAGCCACCTTCGTGACCGCCAGCTTTCTTACGTTTCAACTAACATTGCTTTTTCTGCTTCCTCGTATTCCTCTTCCGAATATTTTGTAAGAATCTTTTCTTTTGTTAATCCAAGCAAAATCATATTTTCAATCGCTTCGATTCTTTTTGCATGTTCTCCCTGCTGTAATCGTTGCTGACACACTTTTGGTGTGCTCAGCAACTCGTTCTCCAGTTCTCTAAACGCAAGATTTGTTGTAATTAAATTTCCCATAGCATCTTCATCATTTGCCACACGTAGCAATGTATAAAAACAAAGTGCACAGATAATGGAATAACATATAACCATAAGACTGTATAAATAAACGATTTGGAAAATTATATCATTTGTATCATGTCTTGTCGATGCATTTTTTCATAAAGATGCGTTTGCTTTCATGAAAAATGATCGACATGATACGCCTGTAGGAGTACCATCATTTTATGAATAATACAATTATACTTTATCACGGATCGAACAAAATAATAAAAAAGCCTGTGTATGGTGCAGGAAAACGTTACAATGATTACGGAAGCGGATTTTATTATACACAGGATTTTTTGAATAATGCAATCTCGTTGAGAAAGTTGTCGCGTGCCATGCATCTTGGCAAATTAGGGTTACAGACAGTATTAAAGAGCGAGCGGGCATTTGCACAGATTACATTTCAACAGGCATTTCTGGCAGAAAATAAAAAGTGGATGCCACAAAAGATGGCAAGAGACAGCAGAGCACGACAGGAATACTTTTCCAGCAGGAAGGAACCAAGAAAACCGGGAGATATTTATATGTTGCAAATATTGGACGAGGAGATGAAGGCGGATGATCCACGCATACGATGAAATTTATCTTGGAAAAGCGCAGATGACTTTGGCATGGATGTTTGATTATGCAGTAAATGGATGCAGGATAGATGTGGAAGAATTTTATCGCATGTTTTTGACCTCAGCATATGTGCATCGGTTCGAAAAAGGAAATTGTTCGGTAGTAGCCGGAGTGTCCGGGGTAGAACGGGCACAGAGAGTAATCTGGGAGAGGACACCGGATGAAGAACTTCCACAACCTGTATTTTCGCTTGCGCGCAGCCCAGAATACTGGCTTGGATATTCACTTGCATATTATCAATGGTACTATAACCTGGAATTTGAACAGATTACAGATAAGGTTACAATTACAAGTATTTTGTTAATGTATCAGAAATATCATGAGATGGATATTCGGCAGTTCGTCTATGGGCTGGATGAAATGAGAGCATGCCATCAGAAGCGTCAGGTGGCAAGACTGCAGGAATATCGGAAACGAATTTCCCTCAGTCAGAAAGAACTGGCAGAAAAGGCGGATGTGCCGTTGCGGACAATTCAACAATATGAACAGAAGCAGAAAAACATCAATCATGCGCGTGCGGATTATGTGATCCGTCTGGCAAAAGCATTGTATTGCAGTCCGGAAGATTTGTTGGAATTAGAGACTTTGCAATAAGCTTTGGAAAATGTAAAGCCATGGTAACCAACTCCCTCTTAAAAGGGTGATTATCATGGCTTATTCCTATTATGCTTCCACAAGCATAGTTTTTACAGCTTCTTCATATTCTTCTTCGGAATATTTTGTGAGAATCTTTTCTTTTGTTAATCCAAGTGAAATCATATTTTGAATTGCACGAACTCGTTCAGTTTTTTGTCCTTCTTCGCGTAATCGTTCTGATTCAAGTTGTAAAATTTTGCCGCCCATAAGATCACCCAACCTTTCTCTAATTTTTTCATTATTTTTTGGAATGATATAATCTGCAATCTTTTCGATAAGTATAATGATATCGATATAAAGAGCTGATTTCTTATCATCCGTACATTGTTCTAATGCATCACTGATTTTTTGATAGTCCGTTAATAATTGCTCCAGCTTTTTGCTGTTAGTGCCTGAATTTTTCAGGAAGCTTTCATACCGTAAGATATGATATGGAAGCAGTATTAACAGTCGTTTTTCGAATATTGAATCCACAGTATAGTTTTGTGCCCGCAGGATTGGAACACGGTAGAGTATCTGTTGACCGTCTGCAAATTTTACGATTGCTTCGTGGTAATCAGGAAGACTATGCTCCCGGTGATTCCGAATATACAGTACACATGATTGTGGAAATTCAATTTCAAAAATTTCGT
>URYB01000354.1 GCA_900552085.1 uncultured Lachnobacterium sp. | reverse complement strand
TGTAAACCGTCCGGCCTTACAGTTGACCGGATACTTTGCTCATTTCGAGCAGTCGCGAATCCAGATGATCGGTAATGTAGAATATGCATATATTCAGCAGATGAACGATGAAGAAAAACGTATCCGCTATAATGCTTTTTTACAGTTTGAGATTCCGTGTGTTATTTTCTGCAGAGATCTGCAGCCGGATGCCATTTTTATTGAGCAGGCAGAGAAGAATCACGTGCCGATTCTTGGAACCAGCCGGCCGACTTCCGAGTTTATGGCGGAGCTGATCTATACACTGGCAGAAAAACTTGCACCTTGTATTACGGTGCACGGTGTATTGGTAGATGTCTATGGTGAAGGACTTATGATTACCGGAGACAGTGGAATTGGAAAAAGCGAGGCAGCACTGGAGCTGATTCGTCGTGGACACCGACTGGTTACAGATGATGTTGTCGAAATCCGCAAGATCAACGAACACACACTGATCGGAACATCGCCGGAAGTTACCCGCCATTTTATCGAACTTAGGGGCATCGGTATTATCGATGTAAAAGCCCTGTATGGTGTTGAGTGTGTAAAAGAGAAACAGCAGATTGATCTGGTCATCAAGCTCGAAGACTGGAAGAAAGATGCGGATTATGACCGTCTTGGTCTTGAAGAAGAGTATATTGAGTATCTTGGAAACAAGGTCGTATGTCACTCTCTTCCGATTCGTCCGGGCCGAAATCTTGCAGTAATCTGTGAGACTGCAGCAGTCAACCACAGACAAAAGAAGATGGGCTATAATGCAGCTCAGGAACTGTACCGCAGAGTGCAGGCAAACATGACAAAAAAGAATGACGATGATGAATAGAGGTAAGGAAAATGGAAAAAAAGAACGCGTGGGATAAGTATCCTTCCAACAAAAGAGAAGAAATTTTTGCATTTGCAGAAACGTATCGCAATTTTATATCCGACTGTAAAACTGAGAGAGAATGTACGGCATATTTATATGCCAAAGCAAAAGAAGCAGGATTTGCAGATATGGATGAGCTGATCGCATCTTCTGCAACACTTAAGGCTGGTGACAAGGTAATTGCAAACAACATGGGAAAAGGTCTGGCAATGTTTATTCTCGGCAGCAAGGATATGGAGCAGGGAATGAACATCTTAGGCGCACACATCGATTCTCCGCGTTTGGATTTAAAACAGGTGCCACTGTATGAAGATACAGAGATGGCAATGCTCGACACACATTATTATGGAGGCGTCAAAAAATACCAGTGGGTAACGCTTCCACTGGCTTTGCACGGTGTCATCTGCAAAAAGGACGGAACAACCGTGAAAGTAAATATCGGTGAGAAACCAACTGATCCGGTATTTGGAATCAGCGATTTACTGATCCATTTATCTGCAGATCAGATGGAAAAGAAAGCAGCCAAAGTCATCGAGGGTGAGGCACTTGACTTACTGATCGGAAGCATCCCGGCGGAAGAAAGCGAAGATGAAGAGGATAAAAAGAAAACGAAGGACCGTGTGAAAGCAAACATTCTTGATATTCTTTCCAAAGAATATGGAATCGACGAGGAGGATTTTCTCTCGGCAGAAATCGAAGTTGTTCCGGCAGGAGCTGCCAGAGACTACGGCTTTGACCGCAGTATGATCATGGGTTACGGACATGATGACAGAGTCTGCGCGTATCCGTCTTTTGAGGCAATGCTCAGAGTAGAGAATCCGGAGTATACAAGCGTATGTCTTCTTGTAGATAAGGAAGAGATTGGAAGTGTGGGAGCATCCGGAATGCAGTCCCGTTTCTTTGAAAACTGTGTAGCGGAAGTGATGAACCTTGCAGGAACATACAGTGAGCTTACCGTTCGCAGAGCGATGCGCAATTCCAAAGTACTTTCTTCCGATGTATCGGCAGCTTTTGATCCAAATTATCCATCCGTTATGGAAAAAAGAAACAGTGCATATTTTGGAAAAGGACTGGTATTTAACAAATATACAGGAGCAAGAGGAAAAAGCGGTTCGAACGATGCGAATGCGGAATATGTTGCAAAGCTTCGCAATATTATGGATAAAAACAATGTATCATTCCAGACAGCAGAACTTGGAAAAGTAGATCAGGGCGGCGGCGGAACGATCGCTTATATTCTTGCAAACTATGACATGAATGTCATTGACAGTGGTGTGGCAGTATTGAATATGCATGCACCATGGGAAATCATCAGCAAAGTGGATCTGTATGAAGCGTTGCACGGATATGTTGCATTTTTAAAGGAGGCATAATGTCAGAATTATTTGAAAAAATTTCTGGAAGTTTCCCGGAAATGCAACTGATGAAAGAAGAACCGATGGCGAAGCATACGACATTTCGTATTGGTGGTCCGGCAGAAGTATATGCCTGCCCGAATCAGGAGCAGCTGCCGGCATTGC
>URYB01000353.1 GCA_900552085.1 uncultured Lachnobacterium sp. | reverse complement strand
TTGATGATTAAAACAAATAAGTGTATACCAAAAAGAGGGTTGCATCGCAACCCTCATCCATTCTTTATAAAGCCTTAATTAACTTTGCCTTTGCACATTCTGGCAGATCTTCTTTATTTTTTGATACACTCAAAATAAAACGAACTTTGTATTTTTCACTAATAATATCCAATTTTTCAATCGATTTTACAATATCAGCATCCGAATCAATCGATGCAATTGTTAAGAAGCTGTCTAAATACATTTCTTCTAAATCATGATCCTGTGAAACGATTCCACAGATGAAACCTAAAAATTCATCACAATTGGTGACCGGATAGTCAACTACATTGATCAAACGTACTTTGTTATTTAACTCATACATATGTTTTTGACTTTTATCCAGATAAACAACATTTCCGGCTGCTGTCGCAATGGAACTGTTTACCTTATCCAGTAATACTTTTGTTTTTCCTTTTCCCTTTTCTCCACATATGATTTCAATCATGGCATACCCTCCTGGCAATTGTAATATTGTAAAATTACATAAAAAATTGTTATCTGTTGATATAATTATAGTCTATATGCACATAAAATACAATCACTATTTCGCAAAGGTTGAAAGAATCTCATTCATAAGCGTGTACATGGAAGAACGTGAATCCCCCTTATATACAATACTGATAATATCCTGTCCCTTTTTATTTTGGGAATAAAGAACAAGACAATATCCAGCAGCATTCGTTGTACCTGTCTTTCCGCCAATCACCGTTATTCCAGCCGGAGATTGTGTATCGCCCTTAAGATACTGATTGGTATTTGTCCATGTCTTGGAAACTGTGTTTCCGTTGGCATCCACATAAGAGACATCAATGGAATCTGTCTTTATGATATCTACAAAATCCTGAAGTTTTATTGCCTCCTGAAAAATCAGATACATATCATATACCGAAGTGTAATGCTTTTCATCCGGTAAACCATTGGCATTTACAAAATGACTTTTGGTTGCACCAAGTGCCTTTGCTTCCTTATTCATCACTTTTGCAAACTTCTCTACAGAACCTGAATAGTATTCTGCAAGGACATTTGCTGCATCGTTACCACTTACGAGCATCAGACCATACAGCAGATCGCGAACGGTCAACTGATCTCCCGCCTGTACCCCACAGAGGGAAGAACCCGCCAGATTGGAAACTGCTTCCGAACTAACTGTTACCTTGTCATCCAAATTTCCATATTTGATAATAATATATGCGGTCAGAATTTTAGTTGTACTTGCCGGATACAATTTCTCGAACAGATTCTGACTGTATAAAACTTCTTTTGTGTCGAGGTTAAATACGCCGGCACCTTCTGCCAGCTTCGAATCTACTTTGTCTGTACCATAATTGACATCATCCGTTACACACAGATTTTGAGCAAATAACTGATTCGCTGATGCAGTTGAAGAAGACTCATACAAAGAATATGGGTTTTCAATTGTTTCTTTCTGGGATCCGCATCCAGTCATAAAAATAGCTGCTATGCATAAAATACATAGCAGTTTTGTTTTGAAGTTTTTATTTGTACATCTCACGCCAATCCAAATCTCCTCTGTCCAATGATTTAATTAAAAGTTCTGCAGTGGCAAGATTTGTTGCCAGCGGAATATTGTGTTCATCACAAAGTCGTACAATACTGTTAACATCCGGCTCATGTGACTTTGGCTTTAACGGATCCCGTAAAAAAATCACCAGATCGATCTCATTGTGTTCAATCTGCGCTCCGAGCTGCTGAGAACCTCCAAGATGCCCTGCCAGATATTTATGTATCTGCAGATTGGCAACCTCTTCGATCAGACGGCCGGTTGTACCAGTTGCGAAAAGTTCATTTTTTGCTAATATACCTCGATAGGCAATGCAAAAGTTCTGCATAAGTTTCTTTTTTGAATCATGTGCTACAAGTCCTATATTCATTGAAGCTACCCTCCCCTAATATTTTTTCGGTTGTAATCCTACATTCAATACAAACCCCATTCCCATATATAACGTCACGAGAGACGTCAATCCATAACTGACAAATGGAAGTGGAATACCAGTATTCGGCATAAGTCCGGTGGCTACGAAAATATTAAAAATACTCTGAAAACCTACAAGAGCTGCCATACCGCAACAAATCAGCCGGCCTGACAAGTCTTTTGCTTTTCTTCCAATCAAAATACATTCAATCACGATAAAGAGCAATAAAAGGATAATAATCATGGTTCCGACAAATCCCAGCTCTTCTCCTGCTACCGCAAAAATAAAATCTGTCTGCGGCTCGATAATATAATTTGCATTTTTCATGGATGTTGCAACAGAATTGTTCAATCCCTTTCCCCACAGCTGTCCCGAACCAATTGCCATAATTGAATTCTGCTGCTGTGCAGCTTGATCAGACCATCTTCCGTCTGT
>URYB01000352.1 GCA_900552085.1 uncultured Lachnobacterium sp. | reverse complement strand
TAAAAAGAATCCCGGTGTTTTCAAACTTCACTGGGATTCTTCTTTGTCTTACAGCAATCCTGTCAGTTCTCCCATGTTTCGGATCACTGCATCTGCTCCGACATCTACAAATTTCTGCATAACCGCTCTTACTTTTCCTTCTTTTTCTTCGTCCGGCAATGCCTCATACTCTGCCTGTGTCAGTCCCATCTCGGAACTTCCCTCAACGACACCTACCGTATAAACTCCGGCATTCTTTCCCTCTTTGATATCGGAAATCGTATCACCGACTTTCATGACGGAAGCGACCGACTGGATGTGAAGAGCTTCCATATTCTGAAAGATCATATACGGAAATGGTCTGCCCACATGCCTACCGCATCCGGAGAAAACCATGCATCCGGTGAGTAACCGTTTTCTTTTGCCTTAGGCACAACAATTGCCATCATTTTGTCAGTGTATCCGGTCGTGGAACCGATTGCAATACCACGCTTGCGAATTTCCTCCATAGTCTCCAACACATATGGTTTGACATCCGCAAACTGATCGAGGATGCTCAGTAGTTTTTCCTCGAATAAGCCATACAACTGATCAACATCTTTTTCTGTCCAGTCTGCATGATACTTCTCGCGCCACAGCCCTGCAATCCGCTCCATGGAAAGCATTGCCTTGATGTGGTCACGCTTTAACATCCCCATCGGTTTTCTTACCTCTTCCATGGTCGGTTCTATTCCAAAGTGCTTAAATACTTCTACAAATGCCTGCACCGGCGCAAAACATCCATAATCAACCGTTGTTCCGGCCCAGTCAAAAATGACTGCTTCAAATTTATTACTCATTTCTAATTCCTCTCTGTCTTTGAACATCAGCTCATTCATTTACAAAATCAATTTCTTTATCTGTTAAGAAATTCCTTCAAAATATCCACAAGTTTCAAAATATCTTCTTCATAAATTTCTCCGATATTTCCGATACGGAACGTATCAGCCTCGGTTACTTTTCCCGGATAGATTGCATAGCCACGATCCTTAATGTAATTGTACATCTCTGCGAAAGAGAAATTATGATGTTCCGGATAATAAAAAGTAGTAATGATCGGACCCTGATGCCCGGCATCAATATATGGTCGGATTCCAAGTTCTTTCATTTTCTCAATCAGCAGATGGTTGTTGTCGGTATAACGCTTATTTCTCGACACAATACCGCCCTCCGCTTCCATCTCGCGAAGTGCCTGTGCGAATGCAAGTACGACATGTGTCGGAGAGGTAAAACGCCATTTTCCATCTTTGTTCATGGTCTCCCACTGATCATACAGATCCAGGGAAAGGCTTCTGGCTTTGCCTTTGGACTCGATCAGTTTCTGCTTATTGGCAATGATGAAAGAAAATCCCGGAACTCCCTGGATGCATTTGTTTGCACTGCTGATCAGAAAATCGATGCCCCAGTCTCCCACTGGAATATCGACGCCACCAAAGCTGCTCATGGCATCTACGATCATGGTGCAGCCATGTGCATTTGCCACGCGGCTGACCGCCTCAATATCATTTAAAATTCCGGAAGTTGTCTCGCTGTGTACCATAGAAACATGGGTGATTTCCGGATGATTTTCGAGGATCTGTGCTACTCTTTCTGCATCCGGAATCTTATCATAATCTTCCAAATAAATGATGTATGGGATATCGGCATGATTTACAATATCTTCCATACGTTCTCCGTATGCACCATTGGCACAGATCAGCAGCTTATCGCCTTTTCCGATCACACTGGTCAGTACGGATTCCACACCAAAGGTGCCGCTTCCCTGCATTAAAACAACCGTGTAGTCATCCTCTGACACATGCGCCAGTTTCAACAGTTTTGCGCGGATCTCCTGCGTGATTTTTTTATAATCGTCATCCCATGTGCAATGGTCAAACAGCATTTCTTTTTTTTACAGTATCGGTAGTGGTTAATGGGCCGGGTGTTAATAATTTATAATATTTCATTGTGTTCTTTCTCCTTCTAATTATGTTGCAGATGCATTTCCATGCGACTTCGTCGCGGCATCTGCGTAGGTCCTTCCTTAGGACATTACTTACATTCCTCAGACAGTGTCTGATGTTTTTTAAGCAGGTCTACGGTAAGCTTTTCGGAAAACTTCTTCGGATTTCCGGACTTTTCAGCATCATCCACAGTCTCTCCATTATAAAGCGGAATCGGATAATTCTCGAGCAGTTTTGCTCTGCCGTTTTTGATGATGCACTCTGCCATTGCCATGGCCTTTGGATTGGTCTTGTCACCCTTATCGATGACAGCTGCAGATTCGGTCAGTGTAAAGTTTCCTTCTGTCGGATCTACATAGTCGATTGGAAGTCCGCTGGCTTTGTCGGCAACTGCCTGCTGACGCAGACCAAAACCGATTGCCACCTCTCCTGCGCGAGCCAGTTTCAATGGACCGGAACC
>URYB01000351.1 GCA_900552085.1 uncultured Lachnobacterium sp. | reverse complement strand
TGAACCATACTACGATGGTAGATAACAGAATGATTGTTCCGGCTTTCTTGATGAAAGACCATCCACGCTCCCACATGCTGCGAAGTACACTACCAACAGTTGGAAGATGGTAAGAAGGAAGCTCCATAACGAATGGTGCTGGCTCTCCGGAGAACATCTTTGTTTTCTTTAACATGATACCAGAGCAGATGATTGCTGCGATACCAACAAAATATGCAGACCATGAAACCCATCCAGCGTTATCAAAGAATGCACCTGCGATCAAAGCGATAATTGGAAGCTTTGCTCCACAAGGAATAAATGTTGTTGTCATAATTGTCATACGACGGTCACGCTCGTTCTCAATTGTACGGCTGGCCATAACACCAGGAACACCACATCCTGTACCGATCAGCATAGGAATGAATGATTTTCCGGATAAACCGAATTTACGGAAAATACGGTCCATGATAAAGGCAACACGTGCCATGTATCCACATCCCTCAAGGAATGCAAGGAAGATGAATAATACCAGCATCTGTGGTACGAAACCAAGTACGGCACCGACACCGGAGATAATACCATCAACGATTAATCCGCTCAGCCATGCAGCACATCCAATGTTGTCAAAGAATGACTGTGCACCAAGGATAATCCACTCACTGAATAAAGTATCATTTGTCCAGTCTGTTAAGAATCCACCAACAGTTGTTACAGAAACATAGTAAACAACGAACATGATCAATGCGAAAATTGGTAATGCAGCAAAACGGTTTGTTACAATCTTATCGATCTTGTCGGAAGTTGTAAGTTTTTCTTTTCCGGTTGCTTTCTTTACACATTTTCCAATGATAGAAGTGATGTATGTATATCTCTCGTTTGTGATAATACTCTCTGTATCATCATCCATCTTTTCTTCCAATGCACTGATTTCTGCTGATACATCAGGAACAACAGAAAGCTGATCAGAAATCTTGGAATCGCGCTCGATCAATTTGATTGCGAAGAATCTCTTCTGTGCTTCTGCAACTGTGCTTCCAAGCTTATCCTCTACTGTGCTGATGCAGTCCTCTACGTCAGCTGAAAATGCATGTACACGATTAACTGCTTTCTTCTGCTGTGCTGCAGCAACTGCTTTCTCAGCAGCCTTTGTTACGCCAGTTCCCTTCAAAGCAGAGATCTCAACTACTTCGCATCCTAAAGCATCACCTAATGCTTTGATATTGATCTGGTCACCGTTCTTTGTAACAAGATCCATCATGTTGACTGCCATGATAACAGGGATACCAAGCTCGATAATCTGTGTTGTAAGATAAAGGTTACGCTCAATGTTCGTTCCATCAATGATATTGATGATTGCGTCCGGACGCTCACCGATCAGGTAATTTCTGGCTACCACTTCCTCCAATGTGTATGGAGATAAGGAATAGATACCAGGTAAATCCATGATCACAACATCCTTGTGTCCCTTTAATTTTCCTTCTTTTTTCTCGACTGTTACGCCTGGCCAGTTACCAACATACTGGTTTGCACCGGTCAACGCATTGAATAACGTTGTCTTACCGCAGTTTGGGTTACCTGCAAGTGCAATTTTAATTGACATATGATTTCTCCTTCTATTTGTTATCTTCTTACTGTACTTCGATCATTTGTGAATCCGCTTTTCTTAATGAAAGCTCATAACCTCTTACGGTTACTTCGACCGGGTCACCAAGAGGTGCGACTTTACGAACGTAAACTTCTACACCCTTTGTAATGCCCATGTCCATGATTCTTCTCTTGACAGCACCTTCACCCGTAATCTTTGTCACGGTGACTGTCTGACCGATTTTAGCATCTTTTAAAGTCATGTTTTTACTCCTCTTTTCTTATTAGTATTATATGAAAATGTGGTTTGCCAGTTCGCGGCCAAGGGCTACGCGGGCTCCTTTCACATTTACAATCATATTTCCGGCTGCTTCCGATACTACAGTCACGAGTCCACCAGCTACAAATCCCAGTTCCTCTAAATGTCTGCGTACTTCATCTTTTCCACCGATCCGTTGAATTGTTACTTCTTTACCTTTCGGCGACATTGTAAGTGGCATCATACTTTCCTTCTTTCTTGATAAAGTTTTTCACTTCTCACGTTGGTTAGTATACGCTAACGTCTATTAGATGTCAATGTCTTTTTTCCGTTTTTTCCAATTTATGTTAGATGTCTCTTATCTTAATTGCATACTTCTCATTTATATTATCTGTGTCTAATATATCTTTTTTATAACTGATTTTCCTTTTAAAACACTGATTTTTCTTATACAGAACTCATTCGCACTTCTTTAAGAACAAAGACTAAATTCATTGCATAAACCACTTCTGATTGCTATATTATAGAAGACACATATATTCATTTTGTACGTAAGCATTTCTTATATGGTCGCGCTTTTCATTATATATTGCTTCATTTAAGAAATGCTTACGTACAAAA
>URYB01000350.1 GCA_900552085.1 uncultured Lachnobacterium sp. | reverse complement strand
TGCATGCAGTGCCTGGCGGTGGATCAAAAGATCTGCCGCCAGGCACTGCATGCACACAAAATTTCTTTTCCACATCCGATGACGGGAAAGCAAATGGAATTCTGTGTTCCGATGCCGGAAGATATGAAAAGTTTAATGTAAATATGACTATAGTTTCTTTTTGCAAATGTCTGCCAGACAGCATTTATCACAATAAGGCGTGGTACGGGCGGTGCAGACCGCACGTCCATGATCGACAAAGCGGTGGCAGAGAGAATTGCCTTCTTCCGGAGGAATGATTTTCCACAATTCCATCTCTACTTTCTTGGGATCTTTGATTCCGTCCACGAGACCGATACGGTTGCTCAGCCGGATACAGTGTGTATCTGTGACAATCGCAGGTTTGCCGAAGACATCTCCCATGATAAGATTGGCGCTTTTGCGCCCAACGCCCGGAAGCTTGAGCAATGCATCAAAATCGTCGGGAACCTGTCCATTGTACTGGTCACGAATCATTTTCATACATGCACTGATGTCTCTTGCTTTGCTTTTTCCAAGACCACAGGGACGAACAATTTCTTCAATTTCCTCGACCGGAGCATCTGCTAAGGCATCCACATCCGGAAATTTCTCATACAATTTTGGTACGATCATATTGACTCTGGCATCGGTACATTGTGCGGCAAGGCGGACACTAATCAAAAGCTTCCATGCCTCGTTATATTCTAAGGAGCAGTCGGAATCCGGATATTCTTTTTTCAGGCGTTCAATGACTGCAAGCGCTAACTCTTTTTTTCTCATGTTTGGAAAACAATCCTTTCTATTAAATGAATGTATAACAATATTTATTTTCTTTGTCATTCAGTTTAATTCATTTTTCCGGGGATTACAACGGCAAAGAGCGATATTTGTTTGCACTTTTTCACATGCTTGATTATAATGAAAAGCAAGTGACAATTTAGCAAACGATTAGGAGGAGAATACATGGGAGATAATCATATTGCGATTCCGACACTTTTAAAAATCGGACCGGGCGCATTGGGAGAACTTGGCACATACTTAAAGGATCTGCGGCTGGAAAAGGTCGTGATTTTGTTTGGCAACGGACTGATAGAGATGTTTGGAATGGACGTCATGAAGTCCCTTGCAGAGATGGGAATTGATGTGCTGGAGTATCAGGAACTGGATACGGTACGCCTGGAGGATCTTACCAGCCTTGCTTTTTCCATGCCGGCGAAAACACAGGCCGTGATTGGTATTGGTGGAGGAAAAGTCATCGATGCAGCGAAGTATTGTGGCTTTTTGCGGAACCTGGCATTTATCAGTATTCCGACATCTGCATCGAGCGATGGTTTTTCCAGCGCAAGTGCTTCTCTTTTGGTCGAGGGACGGCGCAAATCGGTTCCGGCACGTCTGGCATATGGAATTGTGGTGGATACACAAATTATTAAAAGTGCACCTAAGAAATTCCTCTATTCCGGAATTGGTGACATGGTTTCCAAGATCACAGCGCTTTATGACTGGAAATTTGAAGAGGAACATGGTTATGGAAAGGTAAATGATTTTGCCACAATGATAGCAAAAAAAGCGGTCAACAGTTTTGTGCGGACGCCATTTGAGAGTATTGAAGAGGATTTGTTCATTAAGGAACTTTTGGATTCGCTTGCTATGAGCGGAATCGCAAATGAAATTGCAGGAAGCAGTGCACCGACCAGCGGAAGTGAGCATTTGATTTCCCATGCACTTGATAAAATGCTCGAGCAGCCGCAGCTTCATGGCATTCAGGTAGGAATTGCTACTTATCTGATGAGTGTGGTGCAGGATCACAGATATAAGAGAGTCAACACTATCTTTACGCAGACCGGTTTCTGGGATTTCGTAAAAACGCTTGAGATGCGACGTGTGGACTTTGAGCAGGCGATTGATCTGGCGCCATCGATCAAGCCATTCCGACATACTTATCTTCATGAGCAGGAATACCGTGACCGTGCAAAAGAGGTTCTGGCAACGGATGAGAAGCTGAAGGAGATTCTGGTGTAAAACGTAATATCTGATACTTTTGTGTGATTGGCAAAAAGGCAATCTTCTGTTATGATTTTAAGAACACGATGTGGAAAGCAAAAGAAGGACTGCCAATGAAAGTAAAATTAAAATATAAGAATTTCCTGTTTCTGACCATAGCGGGAATTATCAATGCATTTGGTGTGACAGTATTTCTGGCACCTGTAGCATTATATGACAGTGGAATTTCCGGTACATCCATGTTGATTTCGCAGAAGACACCGGATTGGCTGAGCCTTTCTGTTTGTCTTTTGGGTTTGAGCGTGCCGATTTTTTTGTATGGATTAAAAAAACAGGGGATAACTTTTACAATTTATGCCATATATACCGTTGTTATGTATTCACTGGCGGCATGGCTGATTACCGATGTGCTTCCAATTGATGTGAGTATCGTTTCACCGTTGGCAGGATTGG
>URYB01000349.1 GCA_900552085.1 uncultured Lachnobacterium sp. | reverse complement strand
ACCTGTGTCGGGAGTACCGGGATCAGATCGATATTCCGATTCTCATGGTAACTGCCAAAACGGAATCCATTGATAAAATCCGCGGACTTGGACTGGGCGCCGATGATTATATTGTAAAGCCATTTGATCCCATGGAACTGGTGGCGCGGGTAAAATCGCATCTTGCGCGTTATGAGCGGCTGACGCATAAATCCAGATTGCAGGAAGAGGAAGAATATCATGCAGACGATTATATTCTGCAAATCGGCAACCTGAAGATCATGACAAAAAGCTGGAAGGTGATCAAGGGGGATGAGGAAATTCATTTTCCGAACCGGGAGTTTGAACTTTTGAAATATCTGGCGCTGAATCCGAATATCGTATTTTCCAAGGAGCACCTGTTTGAAAAAATCTGGGGCTATGATCATGCTTCTGATGCAGCGACCGTGACGGTTCACATCAACCGTATCCGGGAGAAAATAGAAGATGATCCGAAAAATCCGCAGATTATTGAGACCGTATGGGGCGCGGGATATCGGTTGAATTTAAGGTAAATCGTTATGTAAATTATGATCCGAAATATTTGTTTAGAATTTGTTTATACAAAATCTCCTGTATGTTGAGATTATCCATTTATGCTATGGATATCACAAGATACAGGAGGTTTATTTTTATGCCTGAAAATGATAAAGAACGAAAAGAAAAAATAGAGAAACTGAAACAGGAAAGAAAGCAGATGGAGGAAGAACTCGATGAGTTAAAAGGAAAAACCAAAAAGGGAAAAGCCGAGTGCATACTGGCATTTATCTGTGCAATGATTTTCCTGCTCGGCGGTATTACGTTACTGATTAAAACGGATGCGGGAGGATTTGCATCTTCCTCTCTGGCTCCGGTGATTGGAGATGTGCCGGTACTTCGAAGTATTTTACCAAAGAATCTGCAACGGAAAACAAAACAGGAAATGCTGGCAGAACAGGCTGCAACACAGGATCAGACGAACACTCAGAATCAGACGAATGCACAGAATCAGGCAAGCACGCAGACACAGTCCGATACGCAGTCTCAGAATGTTGGTCAGAACTCGAATGGTGATATGCAGATGCAGGATACGCAGCAGTCTGCAAATGGAACAGATCCAAACAGTACCGCAGCAAACGGCGCGAATGGACAATCCGATACACAGGCGGATACACAATCTACGGAAGAAGTGGCACTTCAGGATTACGTAAAGACATACACCTCTATGCGGCCAAAGGCAAATTAAATATGAAAAACAACCAAATGTGTTTTGAAAAAAAATTTGTAAAGTGAGGAAAAAGGAATGTTAAAAGAAGGAATCAATGGTTTTTGCATGGCGCTGGCAGATAGTGTGCCCGGTGTATCAGGAGGTACGGTTGCGTTTATTATGGTTTTTTACGACCGGTTCATCGGTTCGATTCACAATGTCGTATTTGGAAAAAAAGAAGAAAAAAAGGATGCTCTGAAATATCTGGTGAAATTAGGAATCGGCTGGATCATTGGAATGTTGCTTGCGGTCGTAATTTTATCTTCTTTGTTTGAAAGTCATATTTATATGGTCAGTTCTGTATTTATCGGATTTATTGCCGGCGCAATTCCGTTAATTGTGAAAGAGGAAAAGGAAAGTTTTGCACAGGTGAAAAAAGGCATCTTATTTGCATGGCTGGGCATGTTTCTGGTAGTAGGAATCAGTTGGATGAATGGCAGAACCGGTAGTCAGGGCATGGATCTTGGCGGATTTTCAATTGGAATGGGGATACAGTTATTTTTCATTGGAATGATTGCAATTTCCGCGATGTTTCTTCCGGGAATCTCAGGTTCAACATTGCTTTTGATCTTTGGCGCATATATTCCGGTAATTACGGCAATCAAAGGTTTTCTTTCTCTGAATTTTTCTTACGTTCCGGGTCTGGTCTTTTTTGGATGTGGTGTTTTGGCCGGCGCGGTTACGGTTGTAAAAGGCATTAAGATTTGTCTGGATCGATTTCGTGTACAAACGGTTTATGCCATTTTGGGAATGATGATTGGATCCTTTTATGCAATTATTATGGGACCGACCACATTAAAAGTTGCACAGCCGGCAATGAGTCTCGGAAGCTTCCAGATCATAGCCTGTGTGATTGGTGTCGTTCTGGTATTGGGCATGCAGTGGGCAAAAGAGAAAATAAAATAAATGCAAAAAAGAACCGTCAGAGTGGGGAGGAATCACTCTGACGGTTTCCTATGTGAATCGCTTTTGCGAATTGTTTTTTGTCGGAACTAACAGCACCCCAACCCCCATCGGTTAAAATACAATAGCTCCTTTTGATGGTTCTATCATACCAATGGATTGTGAACAGGTTGTGACAGTGTACGAAAGAATTTCTAAAATGTGGAAACATATTCTAAACAAAGTTTAAAATATGGTAGGATATTTTTGTATTCTCAATCGTGTATAGAATAGAGACATGGAAAAGGATGCAGCACAGGAGGAAACATGGGCACGAAACAA
>URYB01000348.1 GCA_900552085.1 uncultured Lachnobacterium sp. | reverse complement strand
GCCATACCGGCTGCTCCCGCACCGATGATCATCACATTGTGTTTGATATGTGCACTCTTCTCTCTTCTTGTCCGTTCCAGATTGATAAAACGGTATCCAAAACGTACTACCGTTGTCAGTCCGAACTGCATGCAGATTCCGATAATATAATAAGAAAGCGGCATGCGAAGTACGAACACGGTAATCCCTATAATATGAAAGATACCCGTGATCACGGTTGCCTCGATGATGCGTGTCAGCTCGTTAAAGCTGGCAAACCGCCACAAACTGTTGTACAAATGCCGGAAAGCAAATACCAGAATGGTAAATGCCGTATAAAACGGTGCAAACTTCAGAAATGCAGAAAAATATTCCCGCGGGATTTTCGAAAACTGTAAATCAAAACGAAGCCATAATCCAAAAAAGAACGCAAAATTAATGGCTATCACATCATATACCACCAGATAGAGTGAGATAGCCTTCCAATGTTCCATTTTATTTAAAGGATTTGTAATTTTGGGTTTGTTCATCGTTTCTATCCCCTTTATCTCTTTTTAGTATCTTTAAGAATTGTAGTAATTCCTTATTAGCCCCTTCCCAAAAACCTCTCAGTTCTTTATTATACACTTACTGTCGTTTTTTATCAATTCATTTTAAATAATTTGACGCATTACTATTCTTCTTATCGAACAGTAATGCGTCTTCTTTACTCTTCCTCCGGATAACGCATGCCCCACTCCTGTCGGATCTGCGTCATCATATCCATGACATCGCTCGTATAATCCAGATGCATCTCATCTTTTTCCCCTGCCACAGTAGCTTCCATGTCCAGCACTTCATATTCGAGTGCACGGTCGGTCTCTCCCTCCCGGATAGTCTCGGTGTGTCCGTCCTCCGTGTAGGTAATGATGGCTTCCTGTCCTCTCGGATATTCGTAGAGTTCCACATATCCTTTATCGAAAGCGATCATTCCGCGTTTCGGCTGCTTTGCATGAAGCGAAAGGATCACTGTCGCCATCTCTTCCTTTGGGTTTTTCAGAAGGATGCCCGCCTGCTCGTCCACTCCTGTCGGCGCATATTTTACCTGGGACAGAATCTGGTCCGGTTTCTCGCTGAAAAACCAGCGCACAAAAGACAATGCATAGACACCGATGTCCAACATCGCGCCTCCCGCTAAATTACGGTTAAAAAATCGATTGTTCATATCATATTCTTTGTAGCTTCCAAAATTCATCTGCAGAAGCTTTAATTCTCCTAAAGCCCCGGATGCAATGATCTCATTTAATTTCTTATAAACAGGCATATGATAGATGGTCATAGCCTCCGCAAGAATCACATGGTTGTCCTCTGCAAGCTTTATAGCCTCTTCCAGTTCCTGACTGTTCAATGTGATTGATTTCTCACACAGTACATGTTTTCCCGCAGCCAAAGCTTTACGCAGATATTTGATATGCGTATTATGTGGCGTCGAAATATAAATAATGTCTACATTCTCATCTGTGAAGACTTCTTCGATATCTTCATAGACTTTTCCAATACCATACTTTTCTGCGAATGCAACTGCTTTGTCATGTGTGCGGTTCGCTACCGAATACAGGTTGCTTCCCTGTTCCTGTAATGCCTGTGCCAGCTGGTTGGCAATCACACCGCATCCCAATGTTGCCCAACGGTATTTGATCATTTGTAATCACTCTCCCTTTCGCTATCAAACCTTATCCATATCCCTCAACTGATAATATGTACTTTCAAAATAATGCCGGCACTTTTTTGCTACAATGTCTGGCTTTATATTTCTTAGCATTCGATCCCCATGTATTTTCTTTGAATAATATAAATCCTTTGATTGTCTTATTTGATTCACATAATCTAAGTTTGCATTTTTCATTCTATCCATATATTCTTTAGCATCAACTTGTATTGCCTCAATAATTTCATCACTCAATTTTACATACTTGTCCCCAAACCAACCATATTCTTCTATTTCGTCTACATATTCACCCAAAATATTTTTATCAATGTATTGCTTTAATTGATGCGAAAAATATGTTTTTGCCTCAGATTCCAAATCAGTCACCGCTCCACTTTGACAATATAAATATTTAAATCCATTTTCCCAATCTGAAATAAACCAACTTTCCACTTCTGGCGATGCATATAAAATAAAAACAGGTATCTCTTTTCCTAATTTTTCATGAACATTTTTAATAATGTTATTTTTATATGCTTCTATTTGTTCCTCACTATGCTTATAAAATTTTCCATCCAAATCATCTTCAATCAGAACAGCTTTGCATTTTGAAATATCATCTTTATATTTTTCTATAATATTGTAGATTTTATCAAGCAATGCCTCTCCTGTAAGACCACTCAAATCAGAACTTATTCTCTTATCATAGCCCTTTTTCTTTATTGTTTTATTTGGTAAATATTGCTTATAATCATATTTATCATTTATCCAATGTCATTTAGATAAAGTTTTTTATGATGAAAACAGTATATCATATGCTGTCA
>URYB01000347.1 GCA_900552085.1 uncultured Lachnobacterium sp. | reverse complement strand
ATTGATTTTACCGTATGAGCATTTGTCGAGGTTCCAGAATGATTTGATTGATTGACATCAGCTTGTGCTTGTTAATGCAATTGGGTATAATAAATAATATGAAACGTTTGACAGGAGGAACTGTATGAGTAGTTATCTGAACCCTGGAAACAAGGGATTTCGTGAAAGTATGAATTCAGAAATTTATGTAGATAAAACAGGTTTGATTGAAAAAACAAATGCAGTGATTGATACTCGACAGAAATTTCTTTGTGTCAGCCGACCGAGACGTTTTGGAAAGTCAATGGCTGCGGATATGCTGGCTGCATATTATGAACGTGGGGAAGATTCCTCATCACTGTTTGATTCGCTTAAAATCAGCAAGACAATCTCTTATCAGGCGCATAGAAACCAGTATGATGTGATCAAAGTAAATATACAGGAATTTCTCAGTATGACGCAAAGTGTGGATGAAATGTTATGTATGTTGCAGAAATATCTTATATTTGATTTGAAAGATTATTTTGAAGATGTTCGGTTTTGTGACGAAAATAATCTGATTCAGGTAATGAAGGATATTTATAATAAAACCAGACGTTCTTTTGTTATTTTAATTGATGAATGGGATTGCCTGTTTCGAGAATATCAACAAGATTATAATTCACAAAAGAAATATCTGGATTTTCTTCGTGTATGGCTGAAAGATAAAGATTATGTTGCGTTAGCATATATGACGGGCATTTTACCTGTTAAAAAGTATGGTTCCCATTCAGCATTGAATATGTTTACAGAGTATTCCATGACAGATCCAGGTGATCTGGCAGAATTTTTTGGATTTACGGAACAGGAAGTATCTGTATTATGTGAAATGTATGAAATGAATTTTGATGAGGCAAAAACATGGTATGATGGATATAAATTGATTGTGCATCGACAGACAGGGGAAGAATGCTATTCTATTTATAATCCCAAATCGGTTGTAGAAGCCATGATGCGCCATAAATTTGGAACATACTGGAATCAGACAGAAACATATGAAGCCTTAAAAATTTATATTCAAATGGACATGGATGGGTTAAAAGACTCCGTGATCAGAATGCTTGCGGGGGATTCTATACAAGTGAATGTCGGAACATTCAGCAATGATATGACCACATTTGCTACGAAAGATGATGTGTTGACATTACTGGTGCATCTGGGGTATTTGACTTATGATAATAAAAATGAAACCGTGAGAATTCCAAACAAAGAGGTTTCGCAGGAATATGTGAATGCAATCAGTACTATGAATTGGTATGGGGTAGCAGAATCCGTAGAAGATTCTCATAAATTATTGGAATCATTGTGGGCATTGGATGCAGAAGCTGTTGCCACTGGAATTGAAAAGGCGCACGAAGAAATTCCGATTCTTCAATATAATGATGAGAATTCACTTAGTTGTACAATTAATCTTGCTTTTTATTTTGCACGGGAATATTATACGATTGTTCGTGAACTGCCTACAGGCAAAGGGTTTGCTGATATATGCATGATTCCTCGCAAAAGGCATTTTGATAAGCCGGCGGTAGTAATTGAACTAAAATGGGATGGTAGTGCATCCGGTGCTTTAGAACAGATTAAAGAAAAACATTATGTAAATGCATTGAAGGATTACCGGGGAAAAATATTACTTGTAGGAATTAATTACAATAAGACAACTAAGAAACATGAATGTATCATTGAAAATATGCAGAAATAAAAAATAGAAGCTGCTGGTATAAGAAAGCATTTAAGTTTATATTTACAAGAAGGTGGAGTTGTGCTATTCTTCTTGTTAACCAACAAGGGCGTTGATAGAGATTATCAACGCCCTTCTTTTTGTACGAAGTGTTCAAGAGGAGGGAGCGATTATGGTGATAAAACAGGCAACAGAGCAGGATTTTGCATATGCATTTTCCTTTATTGAAAAATTGTGGGATTACAATGTTTATGATAAAGAAACTGTCAAAAGCGTATATAAAGAGGTTCTTGCGGATGACAAAAGCTTTGCGTTTTTCCTGTGTGATGAAAAAGGCAATTATTGCGGATTCTGCCATGGCAGCTTTTTCCCGACATTCTGGATGTCCGGTTCGACCTGCTATCTGGCCAGTATTATCACGGATGAAAAGTATCGGGGAATGGGATATGGCAGGCTTATGGTGGACCATGTGAAGGAACTTGCGAAAGAGCGGGGCTGTAAGGCGATTATCCTGGATTCGGGTATGCAAAGAAAAGCGGCGCATGCATTTTATGAGAAATATGGATTTGAGAAGAGCTGCTATGGGTTTGAGTTGGTTCTTTAAATACGTATAAAAAGGGAGAACTGTCTATGGGACTAGGACCAAGTATCAAAATGACAACATTGCATCATTTCCGTTGCCCAGCAACATGCACTCTTTTAGAGGATGAGGATATCGAGTTCACGGGAATTTTCATCATCGCTCAAAGATGCTGGATACGAGGTAAGATGGACGATATCGCAGAGATTGGTGCAGCCAATCATTTGTTTTATGAGAAAAA
>URYB01000346.1 GCA_900552085.1 uncultured Lachnobacterium sp. | reverse complement strand
CGCGGTCTCGACCTTGGCAAGGTCGCGCGTTACCAACTACGCCACTATCGCATTTGTTGGTGTCTTTTGTCGGACACATCTAGTATAATATCAGACCGTCGTGCTCCTGTCAACAACTTTTTTCATTTTCTGTTATTTTTTTCTGTGGAAGAAAAAAGTGCTTTTTTTCTTCTTTTCCATGCATGATTTCTTCTTTTCCGCATATGATTTAAATAACAGGAAATGGAGGCAAATCATGAGTGCAAAAACCAAAATCATCGTACTACATAGAAAGCGGCTGTTATATGCAGGAGTCTGTATTGGTCTTGGATTGATTCTGCTTATCTTACTGCTTGCGTTCCGAAAATCAGCCAATACCAACGATGGGGAATCTGTTCCGACCATGTATGTTCCCGGAGTTTATACTTCTTCTGTTATGATGGACGGAAATTCCATCGATGTGCAGGTTGCTGTGGACGAAAATCATATCAACTCCATTTCGCTCGTCAATCTCGATGAGACAATGGAAACCATGTATCCTCTCGTACGGCCAACACTCGATGAACTGAGTGAACAGATTTTAAGCAAGCAGTCACTGAACGATATTACATATTCCCAAAACAATCAATACACCTCCATGCTGCTTCTTGCAGCTGTCCAGAATGCATTAGAAAAGGCATCGCCCAGCTAGGCGATGCCTTCTTCTTACAATCCAAATTATTCAGACTGTGTCTCTGTGGAATCTAATCCTTTTACATAGTCGCTAATTGCGGTTGTATCTGCATAAATCGTCTTCGTTGGGCGATTCTGCTCATAATACTGATATCCGGTATAACCAGCCCATCCAACAATTACTACAAGAATTGCACATGCACAGATGCGGCCAGCGATACGCTGGATCTTTTCTTTTTTCATTGTTTTCTTACGATTGGCTTTATCTTTCTTATATTGTTCTACTTTTGCCTGACTCATTTTATCTCTCCTACTTATGTATTATATTCAATGCCGGTATCTGTTCTGACTCCGTTGTTGAACACACAAACTTATCTCTATTTTACACATGTCATTTAAAAAAAGCAAGTCCCGAGTTTCTAACCAATGCCAAGTCCCATTCCAGCCAGATACACTGCAAACGCAACCAGCCACGCAATCACACACTGTATCACAACAACAAACACGGCCCATTTGCCTCCCAGTTCGCGTTTCACAGAAGCAATTGCTGCAACACATGGTGTATACAAAAGTGTGAATACCAGAAATACTGCTGCGGTAAATGGAGTCAGCACATTCACTGCCGAAAGAATCGTCAATGTACTTACTACGCTTTCCTTTGCCATAAATCCAGTAATCAATGCTGTCGAAATTCTCCAGTCTGCAAATCCGAGCGGTGCAAAGATTGGTGCAATCAGACTTCCGATCGCCGCCAGAATACTGTCCTGTGAATTATCTACCAGGTTCAGATGCAGATCAAAACTCTGCAGGAACCAGATGATGATTGTGGCAAGGAAAATAATCGTAAAGGCTCTCGTCAGGAAATCCTTTGCCTTATCCCAGATCAGTCTTCCCACACTCTTCGCGCTCGGAAAACGGTAATTCGGTAACTCCATAACAAACGGAACCGGTTCCCCGCGAAACGTTGTATGATCCAAAATGCAGGCAAACAAAATTCCGGTAAGGATACCTGTAAAATATAATAAAATCATCACAATTGCACTGTGCCCTGGGAAAAAGGCAGCGGCAAGAAAACCATAAATCGGCATCTTTGCCGAACAGCTCATAAACGGGGTCAGCAATACCGTCATCTTCCGGTCTCTTTCCGACGGAAGTGTTCGCGTTGCCATAATTGCAGGAACAGAACATCCGAACCCGATAATCATCGGGACAAAACTTCTTCCGGACAAACCAATTTTACGCAGCAATTTATCCATTACAAATGCCACGCGCGCCATATATCCACTGTCTTCCAGCAACGACAGGAAGAAAAACAGCGTCACAATAATCGGTAAAAAGCTAAGTACACTTCCCACACCTGCAAAAATACCATCGATTACCAGCGAATGCACCACTGTATTGACATGACCTATCGTAAGCAAATAATCTACCCAGTCGGTAAATGCTGCGATACCAATATCCAGCAGATCTGATAACCATTTTCCGATCAGACCAAAGGTAAGATAAAAGATCAATATCATAATGCCCGCAAAAAATGGCAATGCCGTATATTTTCCCGTTACAATCCGGTCGATTTTCTGACTCCGGATATGTTCCTTGCTCTCATGTGGTTTCACAACCGTCGCCGCACATACTTTGTGAATGAATGTAAAACGCATATTGGCAAGTGCCGCCTGACGGTCCATGCCACTTTCTGCCTCCATCTGGCAGATAATATGCTCTATCATTTCTCTTTCATTCTGGTCCAGATGCAACGCATCCTCCACCAGCTGGTCTCCCTCGACCAGCTTGCTGGCTGCAAAACGTGTAGGAATCTTGTACTTATGGGTATGATCCTCAATCAGATGCATGATTGAATGAATGCATCG
>URYB01000345.1 GCA_900552085.1 uncultured Lachnobacterium sp. | reverse complement strand
ATATGAAGCGTGTAACAGGAGCGCGATCCATTTGTCTGGATGCATATGCCGAAGACAGTACTGGGAAAAAATATGATATAGAAGTGCAAAGGGAAGATAAAGGTGCAGATCCGCATCGTGCCAGATATCATTCTAGTATGATGGATATCGAAAATCTGGATGAAAAGCAGGATTGCAAAGATTTACCGGATACTTATGTAATATTTATTACTGAAAATGATTATTATAAAGCTGGAGAACCGATTTATATCATACAGAATATGAATCTGACATTGAATCAGCCGTTTGATGATGGAACACATATTTTATATGTAAATGGTGAATATCGGGATGATACAGATATCGGAAAACTTATGCATGATTTCAATTGTACCTCTCCAGATGAGATGCATTTTGAATTGCTGGCAGAAAAGACACGATATTTGAAAGAAAATCCGAAGGGAGTGAGTGAAATGTGTAAAGTCATGGAAGATTTAAGAAATGAGAGTTATGCAGAAGGCAGAGTAGAAGGCAGAGAACAGCAGGCAAAAGACACTGCAATTCGAATGAATAAAAAGGGACGTTCAGTTGAGGAGATTGCAGATTGTATAGATTTTGATGTTGAGATAGTAAAAAAGTGGCTTTCATCTCTCAACTGAAAGAGTGCGCAATTGGAGAATAACAGATGTTACTGGTACATAAGTTCTATTGAGCGAACATGCAAGGTGTCGTATACTTGGAACGTAACTAAAAATTTTATATAAAAAGGGAGCACAGTATTATGAAAAAATTTATTACATGGATGTTGGCCTGTCTCATTCTGGTAAGTACAATTGCAGGTACTGCAACCAATGCACAGGCGGCAACGGTCAGTCAGAATAATCCGGTAAATGGAGATTACAGTTATTATGCGGTATATGGTACGATTTATCGGGTAAACAATCAGACAGGTAAGAATACAAAGATTAAGGAACTGAAAGATGCATTTGAGATATTTGATCTGACTTATTCCAAAGGTTATTTATACTTTACTGAAGATTTGTATTATGGAACTGGAATGGAAAAGAATCAGATTTGCCGAATGAAAACAGATGGAAGTGGATACGAGGTACTTGGCTGGGGACAGAGTCCAACCATTTATAAAGACAAGATTTATTATATTAAAAACAAAGTTGTAACAGATGTGTATGGCAGTTCCACAGAGGCTGTTGGTATTGCAAAGATGGATCTGAAAGGAAAAAATAAAAAGGATATCAATAAAATGCCAAGTGACAGCTCTTCCTATTATCGGGATCTGACGGTTGTGAATGGCCGCATCTATTATATCGATTCCAAGTATAGTGGAAAACTTATCAGCACCAATATGAGTGGCAAGGATAAAAAGTTCTATGATGGAATAAACAGTTACTGGTCTGGTCTGAAAGTGGCAGGAAACAAAATATATTATATGGATCAAGAATGTCATATCTATTATTTTGATACGAAGTCCAAGAAAAAGAAGCTGGTATGTTCCATTCCAAATGGTGATGGCAATTTTGCCGGTGTGATTGGTAAAACTGTATATTATTACAGCTATGATAAGCAGGCTACCTATTGCTATAATATGTCCGAAAAAAAGACAACAAAACTGATTGAAAAGAATGTTACAATCCTTACAACAAAAGGCGAGTATGTGGTAGTGGATTGTGCTCTGTCACAGAAAGAATTTGAAAAGACCGGAAAAACGAATGAAATTGCAATTATGAAAAAGTCCGGAAAAGGATATAAGAAGCTGGTACGATATTTTGTATCTTAGTGGAAGAGTTCCACAACAAATACGGCAACGCAGGCTGCGATTGCAACGACGGTCAATCCTTTTTCTTTCAAGGCAAATATGACGGCAACGATCAGTCCGGCAGCGGCACCGGCCCACCAGTTGGTAGCGTAGAAGACGGCCGGAATGGTCATGGCTGTCAGTACTGCATAAGGAATGTATGCCAGAAACGAACGGATGAACCGGTTATTGATTTTATTTTTGATCGCAACGAACGGTATCACACGAATCAGATAAGTGGAACCGGCAAGGATCAGTAAATAAAGAAAGAATACATAATTATTCATGGAAAACCTCCTAAGGTTCGTCAGGTTCTTCGTCTGCAACCGGGAACAGGATTGCTCCAATGACCGCAGAGACGACCGCAACGACAGTGATGGTAATACCGCTTGATATTTTAGAAAGAAGCGGGATATAGTAAAAGGCACAACTTAAAATCAGCGATAAAATCACGACAAAGATCACCGGTCGTGATTTTTTCATTTCCGGGACTACGATTGCCACGAACATACCATAGATGGCAAGACTTAGTGCACTCATGAGACGGTCCGGAAGAATACTTCCAAGTATGGATCCAATCAGTGTACCGATGGCCCAGCCGATATAGGGAAGCGTTGCAAGACCTGCAAAAAAGCTTCGGGAAACCGATTCTTCCTGACTGGCTACGGCAAAAATTTCGTCTGTCATCATGAATCCTAAAATCCAGCGATAGATGCCTTTAAATTTGCTGTC
>URYB01000344.1 GCA_900552085.1 uncultured Lachnobacterium sp. | reverse complement strand
ATATGGGAATGCAGATCGTAGGGATATCCTGTATTTCTAATTTGGCATGTGGTATTTCTCCGGAACCGCTGTCCCATGCGGAAGTACAGAAGTCAGCAGATGAGGCAGCACCACGTTTTCAGGCACTTGTGACAGAAATCATTAAGGAGATTGGACGGACATGCAGGTAATTTTTATACATCACAGTTGCTTTCTTGTGGAAGTGGACAATAAAGTATTAATTTTTGATTATTTTGACGGGAACCGCGTAAACGGGTATAATTTTCATGGGAAGATTCCAACTTATGAGCCGGATACCCCGATTTATATGTTTGCAAGCCACAGTCATACGGACCATTTTGACATGGACATCCTGCGTTGGACGGATCAGTATCCGAACATCCATTATATCCTGTCGAAGGATATCCGGATCAGTCCGAACTTTTTAAAAAAGCATGGAATTGATCCGAAAGTCCGGGATAAGGTACAGTTTGTGACTGCTGGGAAAACATATGAAATCGATGATCTTAAAGTACAGACACTGAATTCCACGGATGTGGGTGTGGCATTTTATGTTACGACCAACGGGATCAGTATTTTCCATGCCGGGGATTTAAGCGACTGGAAGATGGAAGGTGCCGGAGATCTGATCAACGGAAGAATGAAACGATCATATCAGCACGAAATCCGTAAACTTGCGGATTTACCGATTAATGTTGCTTTTGTTCCGGCGGATCCAAGACTGGGCGAATACCAGTTCAATGGGTTGGATTTCTTTTTGAAGAACACCGATGCAGAATTTGTTTTTCCAATGCATATGTGGCAGGATTATTCCGGAGTCGCTGCATACAAAAAACGAATCAGCAATCTTGGGATGGCGAACCGGCTTATCGAGATTGAGAGAGAAAATCAGGTATTTCCATTTGGAGAACTATAAATCAGTTTATTGAAAGAGGAAGAGGAGAAGAAAATGACTTACGAAGAATTAGTACAGAGTGTAAAAGATATTTATGCAAATGCAGATGCAGGCAATGTAAAGGAGCACGTTGCAATCCAGTGCAACATCGAAGGTGAAGCAGAGGGTGCATTATATATTGAATTTTCTGAGGGAAATATTGATGTACAGCCATATGAATATTATGACAGAGATGCAATTCTGACATTGTCAGCTGCAAATCTTTTGGAGATCGCAGCCGGAAAGAAAGATCTGTTGGAGGCATATCACGCAAATGAAGTTTCCATATGGGGAGATCTTGATAAGGTTGTTGAGATGAAAAAGGTTATTCTGCCAAAAAAGAAAAAAGAAGTGGAACCAGAGCAGGTTGCGGAGAAAGCAACAGAGGAGAAAGTTGCAGAAAAGGAATCGTCAGAAGAAAAAGCTGCAACGGAAGAATCAGAAAAGAAAGAAGAATGCGTACAATTAGAGATGCATTTTGAGGAACCGGCAGAGACAAAGGCTGAGGAAAAAGTCGAAGCAAAGACAGAAGAAAAGCCAGAGGAGAAGAAAGAAGAGAAGGCGGGCGGAAGAAGAAAGCGTGCAGCACGCAAGGCTGCTATGCGTAAGGCTTCCCACAACAAAAAATAAAAGAATCAGTGTACATAAAGGAGAGGAGACAGTAATGTATCGAGCAGGTATCGATCTTGGGGGAACCAACATCAAGGCTGCAATACTTGATGAGCAGAATCAGATTCTTGCAGAAGATTCCATTCCTACAAAAGTTCAGCGTCCGTATACCGAGATCATTGAAGATATGGCAGGCGTTGTAAAGAAATTGATGAAGGAACTTTCTGTTACAGAAAATCAACTGACAGGAGTAGGAATCGGAAGTCCCGGAACCATTGATGCAGAGGCTGGTATTGTAGCTTATTCCAACAATTTTGGCTGGGAAAATGTTTCACTTGTCGATGAAATGAAACAGTATTTTTCCTGTGATATCCGTATCTCCAATGATGCCAATTGTGCGGCATTGGGAGAGGTTAAGGCAGGAGCTGCAAGAGAGGCAAAAAATACGGTTCTGATCACGCTGGGTACTGGAGTAGGTGGTGGAGTTATCATCGACGGAAAGATTTTTGAAGGCGCGCATGCTGGTGGAGCAGAACTTGGCCATACAAATCTTATATTTGGTGGAGAGCCGTGTACATGTGGACGAAAAGGCTGCATTGAAGCCTATGTGTCTGCAACCGCATTGATTCGCGATGCGAGACGCGCGGCCGAAGAAAACCCGCAGTCCATTATGAATGTGTTGTGTAAGGGGGATTTATCCAAAATGAATGGAAAAATTCCATTTGATGCAGAGCTGGAACATGATGCATCTGCGGAAAAAGTAGTATCCAATTATATTACATATCTTGGGGAAGCAATTGTTGATTATGTGAATATTTTCCGTCCGGATGTAGTACTTTTATCCGGAGGTGTGTGTAATCAGGGAGAGCGGTTAACGAAACCATTGAATGCATATATCAGACAATATTGTTTTGGTGGAGAGAAAGCATTTATTCCGGAAGTGCGCTGCGCGACTTTAGGCAGTCACGCAGGCGTAATCGGAGCTGCAAATTTGTGTGGCTAGTACATCGAATATTAAGTTGTTGATAGTTTAAGCATTCATTACTTCATCCGG
>URYB01000343.1 GCA_900552085.1 uncultured Lachnobacterium sp. | reverse complement strand
CGTTCATCAGAAGTTTTTCCTGTTCCGCTGTTTCTACGCCCTCGATGATGATGTCTTTCTGCAATATTTTCACCATCCGTCCGATTTCGTATAACAGATCCATTTTTTTGCCATTCATATCCTTATTTATAAAGCTTTTGTCAATTTTAACCACATCTGCCGGCATATCTGCAAGTACCGACAAAGAGGAATATCCGGTTCCAAAATCATCTATGGAGACACGGAAGCCAATTTCATGCAAACGGTTCATGCATCGTTCTAACACATGCACATTCTGCACCAGGACCCCTTCCGTAACTTCAATTTCAATATATTCTGCCGGAACCGTATACTTTGAGAAAATGTGCTGAATACGTCCGAGGAATTCCTCCCCATCGGTATCAAAATGTCTTCCCGAAAAGTTTGTGGAAACCACCAGTTTTCTCCTTTTCTGGCGCTCCCATTTATCAAGCGTTTTCAGAACCTCCTCGAATATATAGAAGTCCAGTTCCGTAATATAACCGATTTTCTCCAGAGAATCCATAAAATATGCAGGAGGCAAAATCGTTCCGTCCGGACGCTTCCATCTTGCCAGAGCCTCTGCCCCATACACGTGTCTTTCTCCAAGAATAAACTTTGGCTGCAGGTACATGCGGAAATCATCCCGATACAAAGCTTCAAAAAACTCTCCAACGATTTTCTGTTCTTCTGCACGTTTGGTACGAAGAGAAGATTCATAGAACATAATACCCTGTTTGCCGGCATTCTTTGCACTCTTCCATGCAAGATTTGCATTTTCAATTGCCTGTTCAATATCCATACGGGCATCCTCGATCACATATACGCCTGCCGTAACTCCCATTCCACTGTTTGGATACTGGTGATTCTGCATATTCGTAAACCGGCGGTTGCGCACACTCAGATTTCCTTCGAGGCTTTCTTTGTTTTCGTCGCATAACAGCACGAGGAAGAAATCCGAATATAGACGGCATCCCGCACAATAATATGGCTGACTGGACAAATCCGCTGCAAACATTTTTAAAATGCTGTCTCCTACCTTATATCCATAATTTTCATTAACATATCCAAAATTATTGATATCCAAGTATTCAAGTGCATAGATTTTATTCTCATCTGCATTTCTTAGTATTTCCTGTGCCTTTTCCCGAAAAGCGCTCTGATTGTACAGATTGGTCAAAGGATCACGTTTCTGAATCTGACGGATCTGTGCCTTGCTCTCGTCCATCCGGAAACGAAGGGAAACAAAGATTGCAAGCGTTCTGGAAAGTTCCTGCATCATCTCAATTTCTTCGCTTTTCCACTGGCGGTTCGGATCCATGGATAAATATATCACTTCGCCGATTCTCTCTCCCACATACTCGAATTTTGTGATCAGTGCTGTATTGTTGTTATTCTCTGCTTTCGATTCTCTCAGTGAATCTTCCGGAGGCGGAGCAATATTGGCTGTCTGCGGATCAAAAATGAGATATTCTCCCGGTTTTAAATCCTTAAGCATCGGATGCATGCCCGGAATAAAACTTCTGTCATAAAAAGAAAATACATTGCTGTAATAATTTGTCATCACCATTCCGGAATCGTCTTCCGCATTTTCCATCACAGCTACCATATCAAGGTGATAGCGCTCTGCAATTCTTTTCAACAATAAATTCAATGAGCCATCCAGATCCCGGGCATGTGCCATGAGACTGATTGTAAATGCCAGAAAATTCCGGTCATCCTGGCTGATCTGTTCCTGCCGGTCAATCACATGCTTGGTGCTTTTTACCGGTCCGCAATCTTCTTCCTGTGCAAGCTGATAACCGTCTTTTCCCGCCTGCTTTGCCCGATACATCGCATGGTCTGCCTTTTCAAACAACGTGCGGTAATTATCTCCATCCTTTGCATATACCGCCATACCAATACTGGCCGAAAGACGATAATGCAATTTACGGCCCATATATTTCTTCTCTAACAAATGACAGAGAAGTCTCGCCTTTTCCTCCGCTTTCTCCACGGTTGTATTCTTCATGAACACAAGAAATTCATCGCCGCCGACCCTGCCAACAATATCATTCATACGGAACTGGCTCCGAATCTGCTTTGCCATATCCATAATTACTGTATCGCCAAATGTATGTCCGAAATTGTCATTGATTCCTTTGAAATTATCAATATCAATAAGAAACAGAACGCTGCACTTATTCGGATTTTCTTCGATATAACGCGTAACTTCCTTCTGTACCTCCAGCTTATTCAAAAGCTGTGTCAGCGGATCTCTGCGCACCTCTTCCTGCAAAGCCTTGTCCATATCAATATTAAAACTGCGGCCTATAATGCGAATGATTTCTCCCTCCGCATTGGTCACACTTCTATAATATGTCCGGAACCACTGATAGCGCGGTGCCTCCCCTTCCTTGCTGATATTAAAGCGTGTATCCACACTGTCTGATTTCTCAACCAGTGCCGCTTCATGCATCGCATCGAGAAAAGACTTGCGATCCACCGATGAAAGTGTACGGACTTCCTCATCCACCGGATAATACACATCTTCTGCCCCATACACGCCGCGAAGTTCCATCAGCCGATGTGAACGCATCATTGTCCAATTTTTCACATCCAGGTCAAATGGATACTCATGCGAAAGCCTCTCCATCATCGCATATTT
>URYB01000342.1 GCA_900552085.1 uncultured Lachnobacterium sp. | reverse complement strand
CGGTGTGGACATGAGCGGTGGCGTGGAAGGCGCGGATCCGGGTTCTGTTGTCTATGATGCGACGGCGGCGGCCAAGGCCCGCAACGCAGATGTTCTTCTTGTCGACACAGCCGGAAGACTGCACAACAAGAAAAATCTGATGAATGAACTTGGAAAAATCAATCGTATTCTGGAAAAAGAATATCCGGAAGCATATCGCGAGACACTGGTTGTTCTCGATGCAACAACCGGACAGAATGCTTTGGTACAGGCCAGAGAATTTTCTGATGTCGCAAAGATATCGGGAATTGTTCTGACAAAGATGGACGGTACTGCCAAAGGTGGAATCGCTGTGGCTATCCAGTCTGAACTCGGAGTTCCGGTGAAGTATATCGGTGTGGGTGAGACGATTGATGATCTGCAGAAATTTGACTCGGATGAGTTTGTAAATGCATTATTTGATGTTGATAATAATAAGGAGGATGAGGAATGTTAACCCTTGATAAATTTGAAGAAGCCAGTGAGAAAGTAAAAGAGGTCACATTAGAGACCAAGCTTGTGTACAGCGATTTTTTAAGTGCACAGACAGGAAATAAAGTATATTTAAAGCCGGAGAACATGCAGTTTACCGGAGCATATAAGGTAAGAGGAGCATATTACAAAATCAGCACACTCACAGAGGAGGAGCGTCAGAAAGGCCTTATCACTGCATCTGCCGGAAACCATGCCCAGGGTGTTGCCTATGCAGCAAAATGTTATGGCTGTAAGGCTGTCATTGTAATGCCTACCACAACACCTCTGATCAAAGTAAACCGTACCAAGAGCTATGGCGCAGAGGTTGTATTATACGGAGATGTATACGATGAAGCCTGTGCACATGCACTTGAACTTGCCAAGGAGCACGGATATACATTTATCCATCCGTTCGATGATCTGGCGGTTGCAACCGGACAGGGAACGATTGCCATGGAGATTTTCAAAGAACTTCCACTCGTAGAGTACATCCTTGTGCCAATCGGTGGCGGCGGACTGGCAACAGGTGTATCGACACTTGCCAAACTGCTGAATCCAAAGATTAAAGTCATCGGTGTAGAACCGGCCGGCGCAAATTGTATGCAGGCATCTTTTGCAGCCGGAAAAGTGACAACACTTCCGACTGTAAACACCATTGCAGATGGTACTGCAGTAAAGACGCCGGGAAGCAATATTTTTCCGTATATCCAGAAAAATCTCGATGATATTATTACCGTTACAGACGATGAACTGATCGTAAGCTTCCTGGATATGGTAGAAAATCATAAAATGGTAGTGGAGAATTCCGGCCTTCTTACCGTTGCCGCATTAAAGCATCTCGATGTGACAGACAAGAGAGTGGTATCCATCTTAAGTGGCGGTAACATGGATGTCATTACCATGTCATCGGTTGTACAGCAGGGACTGATCTTCCGTGACCGTATCTTTACTGTATCGGTATTGCTTCCGGATAAGCCGGGCGAGCTTGCAAAAGTATCCGAGACACTTGCAAAGGAACAGGGTAATGTAATCAAACTTGAGCATAACCAGTTCGTATCTACAAACCGCAGCGCAGCCGTGGAACTCCGCATCACTTTGGAGTGTTTTGGAACCGATCACAAGAAGCAGATCATCAAAGCGCTAGAAAAAGCGGGATATAAGCCAAAGATCGTTCGCACCATGATCTAATAAAATAACAATCATGTCATAAGACATACCGTAAATCAAATCTGATAGAACAGAAGCCTGTTGCAGGTGGCTGTTTTATCAGATTTTTTTGTAAATATCTTCTGCCATGTGACCGTCGTGTGACTATTACAGAATATAATGACAACAGAGTGAAAGATTATAGTGTATTATAAGAATCCATTTTGGAGGAAAAAGTTGTGAAAAAGAAATACATATTATTGCTTGCGACGGCAGCACTGATTGCGGTAGCCGCAATCGGAGGAACACTTGCATCCGGTTATGTGGAGTCGGGCAACGTGTTACAGAATATTTCCGAGAAGGCTTTGGGCATCAGCATTATGTCAGGTAAGACCAAGGCGGGAGACGGCAGAACCAGTATCAGCGTGGAAGCAGTACCGGGAGCCAGCAATACCTTGAATTACCAGATTAAAAATGACCGTACAAATGGATATGATCTGTATGCAAGAGTTGATCTGTATTATGGATGGTCATCCGATGCACTGGCAGACGATCAGACAAGAAATTCATATGTGAACCTGAATCTGAACAATCGGGCATATCCTTATGTAGATTCTTATGCAAAACAGACAAAGGTTGGGGACTGGATCGTAGCTTATTGTGATCAGGAACAGATGACCCTGTATTACACCAAGCCGCTGGCGCAGGGAGAGGAAGCAAAGTTTCTGGATTCTGTATCATTCAGCACCGAGATGGGCAACCGATATGCCGGAGCACAGTATCTCCTTGATGTAGAAGTTACTGCCGTACAGGCGAATAACAGTGACGAAGCCATTGCTGCTGAGCGGGGTGTGTATCCGAGATTTGACAGCAACGGAACCATCACAAGCGTATCAGAGACGAGATAGGAGAATTAGAGATTATGAAAAAGAAACTTTTAGCTCTTGGAATGATTCTGACGCTTTTGACAGGAACTGTGACAGTTACTGCAGCGCAGATCCCGGTTG
>URYB01000341.1 GCA_900552085.1 uncultured Lachnobacterium sp. | reverse complement strand
ATACCTTTTCAATGATTTCTACAATTTTTTCTTCATCAATCGCAGCCGTTCCAAAGGTTTCAACCGCAATTGATACCGGCTTTGCCACTCCAATTGCATATGCAAGTTCAACTTCAAGTCTCTTCGCTACTCCCGCAGCTACTAAATTCTTTGCCACCCATCTTGCTGCGTAAGCTGCGGATCTGTCTACCTTTGTTGGATCCTTTCCCGAAAATGCTCCACCACCATGACGTCCTGTTCCACCATATGTATCAACAATGATTTTTCTTCCGGTAAGTCCCGAATCTCCTTGTGGCCCACCAATTACAAATCGACCGGTTGGATTTACATAGTAAATTGTCTCATCATCTAAGAGTTCTTCCGGTATAACTGGTTTGATAACATACTCAATAATGTCTTTTCTGATTTGCTCCAATGTTACATCTTCTGCATGTTGTGTCGAAATTACAATTGTATGAATCCGCTTCACTGTCTGCCCGTCTTCGCCAAACTCTACAGTCACCTGAGATTTTCCATCCGGTCTGAGATATGGAAGTGTTCCATCTTTTCGAACTTTTGTAAGCTGTCTTGTAAGTCTGTGCGCAAATGAAATGGCTGGTGGAAGATACTCCGGTGTCTCATTCGTTGCATATCCAAAAATAATTCCCTGATCGCCGGCTCCTGTTCCAAAGTCTTCCGTTGCTCCGTCCTGCTTTGACTCATATGCTTTATCGACGCCGAGTGCGATATCTGCTGACTGCTCATCAATTGATGTAAGTACTGCAATTGAGTTTGCATTGTATCCGTCAACATTGTTTACATATCCGATTTCCTTAATGGTGTTTCTGGCAATTTTTGCAATATCTACATATGCATTTGTTGTAATCTCTCCAACTACTAATGCAATTCCTGTTGCTACTGTTGTTTCTGCTGCAACTCTTGAGTACGGATCCTGCTCAAGTAATGCATCTAAGATTGCGTCCGAAATCTGGTCTGCAATCTTATCCGGATGTCCTTCTGTTACTGATTCTGATGTAAATAATTTTCCCATATGATTAATTCTCTCTTTCTACTATTCTTTTTTTGTGGATAAAATCTTTTGTAATTATTTCTTGCTAAACTAACAATAAATAATTCCTCCAGCAGATAATTTATATGTTTTCATTCAACTACCTCCCTTTCAAAAAATTTGATAGCACTGGTTGGATTCGAACCAACAACTTCAGCTTTGCAAGCCTATGCCCTTCCAGCGGCTACAGCGCTTTGTTTTGATAGGGCTATCTTATATGATTAACCCTTAACTAACAATCAATATTTCTGAAATCGTTATCACTCAATTCATAATTTTGTTGGTTATTTTTCTCATTTTGGCACGAAAAAAAGACCAATTTAGTAACTAAATCGGTCTTTTATGAATACGATTACAATATAGTATTTACGCGACTTTCCTCCACTTTACTTATGTTTTATATGAGACAATTGATTTCATTTAAAATTCATTCTTCGCTTTTGACTCTCACTTTTTCAAATCTACCCCTCAGCCACCATGACTTTGCACACCTTCTTGAAGCATGCTACTACATACCTGATGAAATTTTTCATTCCATCCTGCTTTAGCTTTGCCACATAATCCTTTTCTTTGATCTGCTTCAAAGCCTCTTCACATGCCTCATCAAGATCTCCGTTCTCAGCATACTTGAGCTCGATTACGATTCCGGTCCTGTTTGTCGGAACCTCCACTAATATGTCACTATAGCCTGTTCCAGACTCTGCATTGGACTTTATAAGCCAGCTTGACTTGTAGCCTAAAAGGCCAAGTAAAATACCATGATAGAAATTTTCCTTCTTTTCTCTGGCGACTGCGGTGTCACGTATACTGATCGTATTCCAGAGATAATCACCGAATATCTGCTCAATTTTTTCCGCGTCCCTATTTACAAATGCATTGCAGAGCTTATCAAGCGTCTCTCCGTCATTTCTTGCTACATCACGGAACCACTCTCTGATTTTTCGGATGAAAAGATTTCTGACTTCTTTATTTGGAATCACTAAACGATATTTACCGCCTTCCGTACGTCCCTGATGTGTCAGATATCCCGTTGTAAAAAGTATACTCCATAGATTTTCTATGCTTTTATCAACCTCATCATATGTGAGTTCCGGTGATATTTCTTTTTCTATTGCCTCACCCGCGATCAGACGCTCTATTTCGTTTTTGGTTTTAACGTCCGCTTTATCTATAAATCTGCGGACTATGGCATTTCCGCTTGAATTCGACCAGAAATCCTGCGGTCCGACGGTCTGATCATACTTAAGCTGATCCACATAATTTATGACATCCCACGGACAATATATATCAGCTTTACCAAAATGATACCCATCATACCATTCCTTTGTCTCCTCAAAATGCGATGCCAGACCATAATCTTCCAGAATTTTTTTTACTTCGTAGTCGGTAAAACCAAACTGTTCATCAAATCTTGGATCAAGGATGGACAACACTTTAAAATTATTAAGCCCTGTGAAAATACTCTCTTTTGTAATGCGCAGGCAACCGGTCAGAACAGCAAACGCCAGACTGTCATTGGTCTTTAAAGCCATTCCAAAAAGGCCTCTGATCAATGAGACCATCTCCCGGTAATATCCATTCTGAAAAGCCTTATCCAAGGGTACATCGTACTCATCTATC
>URYB01000340.1 GCA_900552085.1 uncultured Lachnobacterium sp. | reverse complement strand
ATATTACCCGAAAAAATGTTGAATTTTACTGACAACTACCTTGACAAACAGCGGTTCCTTGAATTTGTAAAAGAGGATAAGCATTACAGCAAATACTATGATGGCTTTTTCATTCTCTTTAAGACAGGTCTTCGTATTTCGGAGTTTTGTGGAATTACAGTTCGTGACTTGGATTTTGACAATGATGTGATTAACATTGATCACCAGTTGCAGAGGACACGTGATATGAAATACGTGGTTGAATCCACCAAGACCTCAAGCGGAACCAGAAAGCTTCCTATGACACCGGAAGTAAGGGAAGCATTTCTTCGCATTCTATCCAATCGTAAGAAACCGAAGCGAGAGCCAATAGTAGATGGACATGGCGGATTTTTATTTCTTGATAAGAACGAGAAGCCGATGGTTGCACTGCATTGGCAGAAGTATATGAAGTTTGCAAGAGACAAGTATAATAGGAATCATCCATTGCAGTTGCCACCGATTACACCGCATATTTGCAGACATACCTATTGTAGTAATATGGCAAAGATGGGCATAAGCCCCAAAACCCTACAGTATCTAATGGGGCATTCAGATATTGGTGTAACGTTAAATGTGTATACCCATTTAGGACTTGAAGATGCAAAAGCGGAGATTGAGCGTTTGTTAGAGGCTAAGAATGAGATGCAAAAGCAGGATTATCTCAAAAAACCTGCACAAAAATCGAAAAAAACAGCCGTCTAGCCAGCTAAAATACAAGCTTTCTTTGTAACCCATTTTTAACCCAATTGCCCGTAAAAATATGGGAAAATATGAGATTTTTTGAGAAGAAAGTGAAATTTCAAGTAAAATTGCACAAAGGTCGAAAAGTCAGGATTTACAAGGCTTTGAGAAGATTTGAGGAGATAAAATTAGTATGATAAAGGTGTTATTCATCTGCCACGGCAACATCTGCCGCAGCACCATGGCCGAAAGCGTCCTCACCCACCTGGTCCACCAGCTCCATCTCGACAACCAGTTCGAGATCGATTCCGCTGCGACCAGCCGTGAGGAGATCGGCAACCCGCCGCACTACGGCACAAAAAATAAATTATACGAAGAAAACATTCCGCTCGTGCCGCACCGGGCACGCCAGATGACACGCGACGATTATATTTATTATGATTATCTGATCGGTATGGACAGTGCCAACATAAGAAACATGACAAGGATTGCGGGTGGCACAGACAGTCAGAATAAAATCTACAAGATGCTTTCGTTTGCTGATTATGAAGAGACACAGCGATTTACCGAGGCGCGGGATGTTGCAGATCCATGGTATACCGGAAACTTTGACGAGACTTACGAAGATGTGGTTGCAGGATGCAGAGGATTCCTGTATTATTTACAACAGAAGGGGGAACTTTCAGCAGACGTTGAAATCCCGGAAAAGTAAGGCGAGACAGTCGTTACTGACAAAACAGAAAGAACGAGGACAGACCAATGGATTACAAATATAATGCAGTGAATGAGTTGAATCATTTTGATTTCGCGGAGGCAGTTGTCGGCGATGTTCAGCTGCTCGGAAAAATGTTTCATATGGTGATCGATAATGTCAAAATTCTGCCGGAGAATTCCTTTAATCGGGACATCCGCACGATGCGCACGAATGGAATGCTCTTCAAAATTGAGGGGGCAGAAATTATTTCCGTTGTGGAAGAAGGGTTTAATACTTATGATGCAGACGGCAATCTGCAGAAGACGGTGGAGGACCGCGAGGTAGAAAAGGAAGAATATGATAAGATTTCGGATGCGCTGGTGGACGGAACCATTTTTGAAGTGAAACTGGAAAATGGCGTATACGCATTTGTTATCGATGGAAACAATGAGAGAACGTACGAACTCAAGGTTGCAGGAAGCGGGGATTACGAATCCTGGAATCTGTTTATGAATCTGTAATATGGACCGCATTGTTTTTCATATTGATGTAAACAGCGCGTATTTGTCGTGGGAAGCAGTTGCGCGGTTAAAAGCGGGAGAAACGATTGACTTGCGGGAGATTCCGGCTGCGGTGGGCGGCGATATCGAAACCCGTCACGGTGTGATTCTTGCGAAGTCTATCCCAGCAAAAAAGTACGGCGTGACGACGGGAGAGCCGGTCGTGGATGCCTTGCGCAAATGCCCGGAGCTGACGCTGGTCAAGCCGCATCATCAGATGTACCGGGAGCAGTCGCATGCATTTATTGCCATCCTGCAGCAGTACTCGGATGTGATCGAGCAGTTTAGTGTGGACGAGGCGTTTGTGGATATGACAGGCAGTGGAAGGCTGTTTGGAACGCCGGTGGAGGCAGCGTATCGCATACGAAAACAGATTTATGAGGAACTTGGCTTTACCGTAAATATCGGCGTGTCATCCAACAAGCTTCTGGCGAAAATGGCCAGCGATTTTCAAAAACCCGACCGGGTACATACACTTTTTCCAGAGGAAATTGAGCAGAAAATGTGGATACTTCCGGTGCGGGATTTATTTTTTGTGGGAAAAGCAGCGGAGCGCAGGCTCTGGTCATTAGGCATCCGCACGATTGGGGATCTGGCACACACGGATCCGCAGGTCCTTTCGCGCGTGTTAAAAAAGCACGGGGAAGTTCTGTGGCGTTATGCAAATGGCATCGATGACTCACCGGTGGAAATCGAACCTGCGGACGCAAAAGGATACAGCAATTCTACGACCTTATCGTG
>URYB01000339.1 GCA_900552085.1 uncultured Lachnobacterium sp. | reverse complement strand
CAGATAATCACGGTTCGCAACAAAGATGTCCTCAATGTTGTCCAGATAGTAAAAGTCAATGTTTTTGAGATTTTCCGGTTTGCCGATGAGTCCGATATCAATTTTATTTTCATCGAGCAGGCGCAGCGTTTCGTTGGTCGACTGGCAGCTGATGGAAATGCTGATATGGGGATTACGACGGATAAATTCTTTTAGATAAGGAAGGAGCATATGTTTGCAGAGCGTGGAGCTCACTCCAATCTGCAGATGACCGACACCTAATTCGATCGAACGGCGCAGCTTGTCTTCCCCAAGATTCAATGTCTCAAAAGCTTCTTTTACGTGGCCATACAGAAGCTGGCCCTCGTCCGTCAGGAGTACCCCGCGGGAACTTCTGGAAAAAAGCTTGCAATTTAGATTTTCTTCCAGTTTCTGTATGGATTTACTGATCGCCGGCTGGCTGATATAGAGTTCCTTTGCGGCTTTTGATATATTGCCGGCATTGGCTACTGTATAAAAAATCCAGTAAGATGATAGATTTTGATTCATAATGACCTCCATTCTTATGGTGGTTGTGTTATAATATAAAGGTAGTATATCATAAAATAAAGTTATGGTAAATATGTTTATTATGTATTTTAATTATGAAATAAACCATGCTAGAATACTATCAATGGAAATATAGCACACACTAGTGAGTGAAAGTATAAAGGAGGAAACAATCATGGGTATGACAATGACTCAGAAAATTCTGGCTGCGCATGCAGGGTTAGACAGCGTGAGTGCCGGTCAGCTGATAGAGGCAGATCTTGACCTGGTTCTGGGCAATGATATTACATCTCCAGTGGCAATTCATGAAATTGAAAAAATGAAAGTGGACGGTGTATTCCACAAGGACAAAATCGCACTTGTCATGGATCATTTTGCACCAAACAAAGATATTAAATCTGCACAGCACTGTAAATGTGTCCGCGAGTTTGCATGCAAGAATGAAATTACAAATTATTTTGATGTCGGAGAGATGGGAATCGAGCACGCACTGCTTCCGGAGAAAGGTCTTACAGTAGCCGGAGACGTGATTATCGGTGCAGATTCACATACATGTACATATGGTGCACTTGGCGCATTTTCTACCGGTGTCGGAAGTACCGATATGGCAGCTGGTATGGCTACCGGAAAAGCATGGTTTAAAGTACCATCCGCAATTCGTTTCAATATTACAGGTAAGCCTGCAAAGTGGATCAGCGGTAAAGATGTTATCCTTCATATTATTGGTATGATCGGTGTAGATGGCGCTTTATACAAGTCTATGGAGTTTGTTGGAGATGGTATCCAGTATCTGACGATGGATGATCGTTTTACAATTGCAAATATGGCAATTGAGGCTGGCGGAAAGAATGGTATTTTCCCGGTAGACGATCTGACACGTGCTTATATGAAAGAACATTCTAAGCGTCCATTCGTTGAGTATGAAGCAGACGAGGATGCAGAGTATGATGAGGAATATACCATTGACTTAAGTACATTAAAGCCAACCGTATCTTTCCCGCATCTTCCGGAAAATACAAGAACAATCGATGAAGTCGGCGATGTAAAGATCGATCAGGTAGTAATCGGTTCCTGTACAAATGGTCGTATGGATGACTTGCGCATTGCCGCAAAGATTCTTGAAGGAAAGAAAGTTGCAAAGGGAATCCGTGTGATCGTAATCCCTGCAACACAGCAGATTTATCTGGATGCGATGGCAGAAGGCCTGATCCGCACATTTATCGAGGCAGGAGCAATTGTCAGCACACCGACCTGTGGACCATGTCTTGGTGGATACATGGGAGTTCTTGCAGAAGGCGAGCGTTGTATTTCTACAACAAACCGTAATTTTGTAGGACGTATGGGTCATGTAGAGTCTGAAGTATATCTTGCAAGCCCGGCAGTTGCTGCTGCAAGTGCAATCACTGGCAAGATTTCAGGACCGGACGAAGTAATGGACTAAGAATTGTCCATAGAAATGGAGAGAGAAAATGAAAGCTGCACATGGTAAAGTTTTTAAATATGGTGACAACGTAGATACCGATGTAATCATTCCGGCAAGATATCTGAATTCTTCCGATCCGAAAGAATTGGCAACACATTGCATGGAAGACATCGATAAAGACTTCGTAAATAATGTAAAAGAAGGCGACATCATGGTCGCTAATAAGAATTTTGGATGTGGCTCTTCCCGTGAGCATGCACCAATTTCAATCAAGGCATCCGGCATCAGCTGCGTAATCGCTGAGACATTTGCCCGCATTTTCTATCGTAATGCGATCAATATCGGACTTCCGATCATTGAATGTCCGGAAGCTGCCAAGGCTATCTCCGCAGGAGATGAGGTGGAAGTGGATTTTGATTCCGGTGTGATCACAGATGTGACAACAGGAGAGAAGTTCCAGGGACAGGCATTCCCGCCATTCATGCAGAAGATTATTGACTGTGAAGGTTTGGTAAATTACATTAATCAGAAATAAACAGAACGTGATGCAAAATGAGGCTGCGGATATGCAGCCTCATTTTTAATATACAGGAAATTCCCTATATAGTATTGTTTTCAGTGGACAGATTTTTGAGATATTTTAGAAAGTTGGCAGAAATTTTTGCCGCGGTATAGATGTCGGCATAATCACGGGCAGACAAATCTTCGATATAATTTTCCGGGAAATTCTTACAGATGCCGTGCTGCCGCG
>URYB01000338.1 GCA_900552085.1 uncultured Lachnobacterium sp. | reverse complement strand
GTGGCTCTCTATGACAGAAAACCACTGAAATGATGCTTAACTGAATGGCATTGCTTATATACTTGTCCCTGAATATTATTACTTTTCTGTTTCGGAATAATATGGAACAACCAGATACTGACCACTGTGTAATGTGTTCGACTCACTGATACCATTTACTTCACACACTTCATCAATAAATTCCTGCTCACTCTGATTTGTTGATGCATATTCCCCTGCAAGTTTCCATAAAGAATCTCCCTGTCTCAACTGGACACTCGTATAATATTTATGAAGCTGCGCCTTCTCCCGGGCACTGGCAAAAGCACTGATACTGCTTCCTAAAAGGATGCCAAGTGAAACTACAATAATACTTATGACAACAATCAGTCTCTTTTCCATTTGCACCTTCTGTGCTCTCCTTGTAAGACTTTCATTTGCTTTCAAAGATATCTTATCATTATATGTTCTCTTCATAACTTATCCCTCCATAAAATCTCGCCACAAGAACAAACGTTCTCTTTCTGTATTCATAATATAATACGCGAACATTTGTTTGTCAATAGAAAAAGTAGATTTTTTCGAATATATGTTTGCTTTTTATAACAGGGTATGCTAAACTTAATCTATAATTATTATGAAAACAACTACATTGGAGGTATACAGGATGAGTTATGGTCGTATTACAGACAAGCAAAGAGAAATCCTTGAATATATTAAGAAAGAAATTTTAAACAGAGGATATCCTCCTACGGTTCGTGATATCTGTGAAGCAGTGAATCTTAAATCTACTTCTTCTGTTCATTCACATTTGGAGACATTGGAGAAAAACGGATACATAAGACGTGACCCTACCAAGCCACGTGCGATTGAAATCGTAGATGATAATTTCAACCTTACCCGGCGTGAATTTGCAAATGTACCTCTGATTGGACAGGTTGCTGCAGGCCAGCCTCTTCTGGCTGTAGAAAACATAGAATCATACTTCCCGATTCCTACAGAATTCATGCCGAACGCTGAATCCTTTATGTTGAAAGTAAAAGGAGAAAGTATGATCAATGCAGGTATCTTTGACGGTGACAATATCCTTGTTGAAAAATGTGATAATGTTCACAATGGTGATATTGTTGTTGCTCTGATTGATGATTCTGCAACAGTAAAGACTTTCTATAAAGAAGACGGACACATTCGTCTGCAACCGGAAAATGATACAATGGATCCGATTATTGTTCCAGACTGTAAAATTGTCGGTAAAGTATTCGGTGTCTTCCGTTTTTGGAAATAAGCCATAATAAAAAGGATTGCAAAATGAGATTTCTCAAATTGCAATCCTTTTTTGTTCTGAATATTTAAAGTTCAATAACTTTTCCATCTTTCCAGATTCTCTCCAGATCATAGAATAAACGATCTTCTTTTGAGAATAAATGAACAATAATATCCTGATAGTCCATTAAAATCCAGGTAGACTGGTTATTTCCTTCAATCTGCTTTGCATGCAGGCCTGCTTTGTACATCGCCTCATCAACAGCATCCTGCATTGCAGTCAACTGATTCTGATTCGTACCATTTGCAATAATAAAATAATCTGCAATTGAAGAAACACCTGTAATATCAATTACGGTAATATCTTCTGCCTTCTTATCCTCTAATGCAGCAACTGCAGTCTTAACAATATCTAATGTTTCCATGGCTGCTCCTTTCCATATGGTTTGTAAAATTCATACGTCAGCTGTGTTGTTGGATCAACAGAACCTTTTCGCCCGCTGAGATAATGTAGAGTATCATAAAGAATCTCAGCTACCCCCTGGTTCAGATCTGCAAATGCAATCTGTCGGATTTCTGCCAGATGAGGGGCTTCTTTTCGTAATGGCTCAATGTAATCTGCAATATAGACAATTTTGTCGAGCATGTTCATATCCGGCTCACCTATCGTATGAACTTTTATAGCATGCAAAATCTCCGGATCATGGATATCATATTTTTCTTCCGCGAGAGCCATTCCTGCCTTCGCATGTAATAATCCCGGATTTTCCATTTCGACTTTCGAGATCAGAATATCATGCCGTTCACACAATGCAATCTTTTCTTCCGTCGAATGACATTTTGCACAGTCATGTAAAAGTCCTGCAAGCATGGCTTTTTCAACATCATAATTGTTCGCCATCGCAAGACATCCCGCAGTATACATAACGCCTTTTGTATGTTCATAACGATATTTGTCTAAATCTTTCTTTAATTTTTTTCGAATTTCCTGCATTTCCATTTTTGTTGCTCCAATCAAACCGTATATAATTTTTTGTCTCTGATATAAGCAAGGACACCATTGGGAAAATCTTTCTCCAATGGTTTTCCCTCTGCAAGACTTTGTCTGATTGCGGTAGATGAAATCGGATATTCCGGACATGGAATCAACCGGATATCGCATGCAAAAAGCTCTTTTAACCGGTCAATCTTTGCATTTAACACTTCTGGTTCGAACGGATAACGTGGCACGACCAGAATAACTGCTAATGCTGTAATAATCTCCGGATGTTTCCAGGTCTCAAGATAATCCAGAGAATCACCGCCCATGATAAAATAAAACTCATTTTCCGGATATTGTTCCACCAGTTTTTCTAACGTCCGGTAAGTATAACTTCTCTCCGGACAATCCAATTCCATGCGGCTGACATATAATTTGTTGTCGGTCTTTGTTGCAATCTGACACATTTCATAGCGGTATTCTCCAGATGTCATTTT
>URYB01000337.1 GCA_900552085.1 uncultured Lachnobacterium sp. | reverse complement strand
TACATATGATCTGCTCACCGGTCAGCATATTGCGCAGGGAAGCCGCGAGCATGTGGAGAAGAAGAAAGTATACCGTGCAAGTTCAAGTGTATTTGATCGCCTCGTGATAGCTGGAGAACGTCTGGTTGCAGTGATCCGCAAGTGTCAGGGCATGGCAAACAAGGATCTTGCGAAGTTTGCAGACCAGATCAATGCATTGTGTGACAAGTGGGATCGCTAGTATAAAATAAACAGAAGCATAACAAACAGAGGGCTAACGTTCGCCCTCTGTTTTTAACTACAGATACATGCGTTTTAATGCATTTTTTTCCAGACGGGATACCTGTGCCTGGGAAATATGAATTTCGTCGGCTACTTCAATCTGGGTTTTTCCTTCAAAAAAGCGGAGCTTTATGATTTTCTCATCCCGCTCATTGAGGCGGGACATCGCGTCGTTTAATGACAGATCTTCAATCCAGTTTTCTTCTTTGTTCTTTTTATCAGAAATCTGGTCCATCACATAAAGGGTATCACCGCCATCTGTGTATACGGGATCGAACAGACTCAGCGGCGTCTGGATGGCATCTAATGCATAGACAATGTCTTCTTTTGGAATGTCGCATGCGTTTGAAATTTCATCCAGAGTAGGTTCTTTTTGTGAGGTGCGGGAAAGCTGATCCTTGGCCTGCATTGCTTTGTAAGCGATGTCACGCAGAGAACGTGGGATGCGGTAGCTGCTGTTGTCCCGCAGGTAGCGACGAATCTCCCCGATGATCATCGGTACGGCATAGGTACTAAACTTAACACCTACACTGGTATCAAAGTTGTCAATCGCTTTCATAAGTCCGATGCATCCAATCTGAAACAGATCATCCACGTTTTCATTGTGATTGTGGAATCGTTTGATCACCGACAAAACAAGGCGGAGATTTCCTTTGATATAACATTCGCGGGCATAAGAATCCCCCTGTTTGATTTTATCAAAAAGTACCTTTTTTTCCTCTTCTTTGAGTATGGGTAATTTAGAAGTGTTCACACCACAGATCTCAACTTTGTATGCTGCCATGAGATGCCTCCGTTTTACAAATCAATTTATAATAAAGGATGCACTTTGTTTTGCTTTTTTATACAGTTAATGCTATACTTTTACAAAACCAGAATGAGACCAAGGAGGCATCGGTATGGAAGAAAAGAAGAATGTAAATGAAGACGTAAAAAAGAACACAGCGGATCAGGGACCGCAGAGTGAAAACTGGGCAACCGAAGCATTGGAAGAAATGGATGATTTTATCGAATCCCAGGGGATTTATATCCGCCAGTAATTGCTTTTAGAAGTTTATTTGGAATTATCTCCGGCAATACTTGACAGAATGCAAAATTAAGATTAAAGTAGTCCTTGCTGCAAACAGCGTGTCAGTTCGAAACCTTCCTGACAGAAAACAAAACTAAAGGAGAATTTTATATGAGAAACAAAAGTGTAACATATGTGGTACAGGCGGCGGTGATCGCTGCATTGTATGTGGTATTGACATTACTTGCCAATGCGCTTGGATTATCTTCCTACAGTATTCAGGTACGATTTTCAGAAGCATTGTGTATCCTTCCATTTTTTACACCGGCAGCGATACCGGGCCTTTGGATCGGATGTCTGACGGCGAATTTGATGACAGGAGCTATCATCTGGGATATTGTATTTGGAAGTATTGCAACATTGATCGGAGCAGTAGGCACGTATTTGTTGCGTAAGCACAAATTTGCATGTACGCTTCCACCGGTTATTGCAAATATGGTTATTGTTCCATGGATTTTGCGTTATGGATACGGATTTAAGACGGTTTACAATGGGATTGACTGGGCGATTCCTTTTAATGTGGTTACCGTAGGAATCGGAGAGATTATTTCCGTATGTATTCTGGGAAGTCTGTTATTGAAAGTGTTGAATAAATATCGCAATGTGATTTTCCGCGGGAACGAGTAGAAGATTAGTAAAATCTGAATAAAGTGAAGGTTTGGAGACTGCCATAAGGCGGTCTCTTTTTTTACGGCATAGGAAAAGCAGGATTTTAAAGATGTGCACATTCTATTAAAATTCATAAAATCTTAAAGAAAATGACAGGTGAATTTCAAACATTTCCAAATCCAGGTATGTTATGATTACAATTGAATACGGAACTTAAAGAAGGGGGACATTATGAAGAAATTTTTGACAGGAGTTATTCTTGTATGTCTGTTGTGTATCGGACTCGTGGCATGTCCGCAGCATATCGCAGCAGAAACAAAAGATACAGGTACTTTTTCCGGGGAGGTAACACTTTTAAAACAGGAAAATCACCAGTATGTATATCAGGTGAACTTAGAGAATCATGGAGCTGATTTCGAAGGAACCTCCCGCGTGTTGTTTAAAACGGATGCGGAGGATGCACATTGTGCATTTGATATGCCGATTATTTTACCGGCAAATGGCAAAAAGCAGTATACGCTGACGGTTCCGGAACTGAATGTGGAGGAATGCAGGGGAAAAGGCTATTTGATTCTGCTGGATAAAAATGACAAAGAGGTGGCATCCATCACGTTGAAGGATCTTCTGGGAAACCAGGAGAAAATAGGTTTTCGTGTGGGAATACTTTCGGATCATTATGATAAGCTGACGTATCTGGATATGGGCGGAGAAGACTTTGTTGTCTATAATGAAGGCCAGCCGGCAATCTTGCAGGAACTGAAAGCGGATACATTGGAAGACTCGCTGGA
>URYB01000336.1 GCA_900552085.1 uncultured Lachnobacterium sp. | reverse complement strand
CATGTTTGGGCAATAGGTTGACTGATGCTCATACAGACTCAGATTCGCATCAAGACCTTTCAACGTATTGTCCGAAGACACCCATAATTATCTGTTTTTATACCAAACAAAATGATCAAACTTTCTCTTTCTATAAGGAACAGTTATACCATACTCATCCAATTTTTTTGAAATATAATCATTATAAGCCTGATAATTAAAACTATCCTGCCATTTCTGAATTTGTCCTCTGGTAACATCATCAAAATATCGTGGCAGATACTCCTTTAGAACAGTATCTAAAATAGAATAATCATCTCTTTCGTAAAGATTTCTATTATGATAGCAACAATACTTGGACGCAAAGGAAAAAAGATTTACCTTTCCATTACTTTTTGCGATTTTATTGACAATCTCCGGATCTCCAATCGCTATCCTCGCATCTATATTTGGAATGGATGAGATTATGTCTGCGAGTTCAACCATACTAATTTTGCTTTTATGCTGAGATAAATGTGTTGAATTCGTTATATCAATCAATCCAATTTTCATAGCTACAATATCGTGATCTGTATTCTCAGGAAACTTTCTGAGGCATCGGGTAATAAGTTCATTCTCAGGACCATAGTTTTCCGTATTATGAACTAACAACTCAATCTCTTCCATCGCCTCATTGCTAATCACATCATCAGATACATCTCGATACTTCTTAGGACCTCTTACAGAATTCTCAGACCTTATCACTTTCACTCCAGTCAAAGAGTAATATGACGGACTGCTGCCTGTTCTAAGCACAATTCCCTTTTTAACAAGTCCTGTCAACGACGCATATATATTTGAGCTATGGTTTTTATCTCCATATATAGCAGCCGCCAAGTCTCCTTGAGTCATCGACTCATTCTCTTTCAATAAATTGACAATCATTTCTTTTTGACTCATATTCTACCCCAAATTCAACTTAGAAAAAGTTTTCTTTTCCATATCCAAAATATCTTTAACTGCCGCTCGAACAGCCTTCTCTATCGCCTGTTCTCCATCTTCATCATCAGATATCTCATATCGCTTTGTCGTAAAAATACGTTTATATACAAAATCGGATTTTCTCTTATCATTGGGTTTCAATATGTCTGTGATTACCTGCATCTTGTCCATCAATTCTTCCGGGACATTCTTCCCGGCAAGTTCAAATACTCCATAGAAACTATGCTCACTGATACTAAACCAATACGAATAAATATTTGTCGTTTTCCAGGAACTGACCGGCTCGTCCAAAAGCGGAAGATAATCATCCATTGTTTCTGTTCTAAAATTATATCCCCAGTTTCTGTCATAGATAATCAGACCTTCATCTGCTATACTACATAAGGTGTCTTTCACCGCATCTAACATCTGCGTCTTTCCGTCTGTTCTGTTTTCAAAAATAAGATCCAACGCTTTCTTATGCTTATTATATATTTTATTGCAAATTCCAATTAACTCTTGATCTTCCACAATATCTCTCCTGACAATATCAACATAGTTCCTAATCATCAATTCCACATCCGGTTGTACTTTAATTCTTGCATTTACCTTTTCCAACACTTCTACAACATCACTATATGTAAGTACATCCCAATTTTCAATATCACTTGGGATTTCTCCATCCGGCGTAAGAAATACAAACAAGCGATTATATTCAGGGTAGTCTTTTTCTAAAATTTCTCTATATCGGTTAAGCTGATTACTATGCTCATGTGCACCAACTTTATTTTCTATAGCAATTACTGTTTTTTCTTCTGCCGATATCAGTAGAATATCAATATTTCTCCACTCTCTCAAAACTGAAAAACTATAGAAATCCATCAATAAAATACGAAACACTTCATAGCGACCATCTACATCATTTTCTACCAGCCTTTGAAGAATCGCCTTAAAAAAGCATCTCCTATTCCATGATTCTCATTCGGGTTCAAAAGCCATCCCAGCATATTACTATGCCGGATTTCCGTCCTTGATATTTTAAGAACGTCAAATAAATTAAATGTTCCCGTCCACGGAAGCAATTCATCTAAACATTCTATATCTAATAAAAAGTTTTGTAATGCTTCCTCCTTTGTCATTTCTGATTTTTCCATATGTCCTCATTTTCATATCTAAGTATTGTACTCATAAAATTTTCAAGTTTATCCTATATGCTTATTGTTGATTTTACTATCATTATATATTTCATCAATTTCATGTGCAACAGAAAAAGGAGCATGGATATTCCACACTCCTTTGGCGTTATTGCTGCATTTCCTGTTTAATTTTTTCGTATAGTGGACGGATGGTTTCCGGAGATTCTTCCAGTTCATCCGCGATCTGATCCAAAGGTTTATTTTTCAGTATTTTTTTTTGAATGAGCTCTGATAATTTTTCTTCTTTTCCAATTTCTTTTCCAATCTTTTGGCCATCCTCAATTGCTTCGGCACGCTGCATTTCCAATCTTCGTTCAAACGTATAATCTAATGTCATCACATGCATTACCTCCTCCCGGTGCTCATCCAGAAAATCCCTGAGCACATCTTCTTCTATACAGTGATCGATTGCCTGCCTGATCGCGTCTTCCAGGTTTCCACTGATCTCATTATTTTTCCGCACCATATCCACAAAATACATATATTCTCGCAGAATCTTCAAAATTTTCCCACCGTAAATATCACGCTTCTGCGCCTTGATCCGTTTCTGAATAATACTTGCAAAATAAAGCAAATCTCTCAGCGGCATGTTTGGGCAATAGGTTGACTGATGCTCATACAGACTCAGATTCGCATCAAGA
>URYB01000335.1 GCA_900552085.1 uncultured Lachnobacterium sp. | reverse complement strand
CTGAGGAGCGTGGAGCCATCGGTATGGTAAAGCCAACCGGATGGCACACTGTAAAATACGATAATGTAGAGGGAAAATATCTGTACAATCGGTGCCATCTTATCGGTTATCAGCTTGCAGGCGAGAATGCCAATGAAAAGAATCTGATTACGGGCACGCGTTATCTGAATGTGACAGGTATGTTGAAATTTGAGGACCAGGTGGCAGATTATGTGAAGGTGACAGATCATCATGTCCTTTATCGTGTGACTCCGGTCTTTGAGGAAGATAATCTTGTTGCAACCGGTGTGGAGATGGAAGCATACTCGGTCGAGGATAAAGGAGAGGGTGTTTCGTTTCATGTATTTGTTTATAATGTTCAGCCGGGGATTGTCATTGACTATGCCACAGGCGAAAGCTGGCCTGATGATTCAAAAACCACAGAAAATACGGGAAAAGGTCAAAATTATGTATTAAACACCAATACGCACAAATTTCATACGCAAAATTGCGAAAGTGTTAGGGATATTGCCGACAGCAATAAGGAGGTTTACACAGGATATCGTGAGGATTTAATAAATATGGGATATGAACCTTGTAAAAGATGTAAACCTTGATTAAGCATGAAAAATGTGCTAAAATTAATCATATTTAAGAGAAAAATTAATCTGATATCATCGAACAGAAAACATATAGGGGTTGGGTGCAGTATGGGAAAACGCAAGACGATAGGTATAGTTGTTGGTGGCGTGACAGATGATTTTACACATGTATTGAGCGAGGGCATTAAAGAAGCCTCAAAGAAATATGATGTGAATTTCATCTTATTACCAGGTAAATTTTTAGATCGTGATTATGCACAGGAATTGGATATTATGTATGAGTACCAGTATGGTACCTTATTTTATTATGCGACGAAACAATTCGTGGATGGAATCATTGTTGCAGCAAACTGTATTGGATGTTATACGACAAACAAACGTCTGAAAGAGTTCCTTCACATTTATGACGGGTTGCCATGTGTTTTAGTTGCTTCACAGATTGACGGCTATGTGAGTGCTAATTTCGATAATTATAAAGGAATTCATGATGGTTTGTCTTATCTGATTGAGGAACTGAACTGTACCAAAATTGGTATGATTGGCGGACCGCCGGATATTTCGGATTCCATCGAGCGGAAAGCAACTTACGAAAAGACGTTATGGGAGCATGGAATTGAGCCGGACCCGAAGCTTTATGTGGAAGGAAATATGACTGGAAAAACACCAAAAGTATTTGCAAAGCTTTTGGATGACAATCCGGATCTGCAGGCAATCTTTTGTGTGAATGATGAAGTTGCAGGTGGATTTTATGATGAACTGAAAAAGAGAAATCTTATGCCGGGACGAGATATTTCGGTATTTGGTTATGACAATATGGATTGGTGTTCGCAGATTTTTCCGACATTATCATCCGTGAGTGCAGATGCGGCAATTCTCGGTGAGAAAGCGGTAGAAATGCTTTTGAAGATGATGGATGGCGAGAAGGTGAAATCGTTAAGGCTGCCGACGCAGTTTGTCCGCAGAAATTCATTTTGCAGACCGGTGAGTGCTGTGGAAGATACCGAAGAAGTGATGGAGAAGTATCTGACGATGAATCACTGGCTGGATGAGCAGCGTGAGAAGCAGAATCGTGCGAATTTCGAAATGAAACATTTTATTATGAAGATTCTTCGTTTTGAAAAGGGAACCGATCAGAGTTACGGTGAAATTTTAGGAACGATGGATTGGCTGGGAATTCACAATGCGTTATTGTTTACATACGAGAATCCAAGCATCCATTTGAATCATGAGGCGTTTGAATTACCGGAGGATGTTTATCTGAAGGCAGTTCTCCACAAAGGAAAAGTGAGAAGCATTCCGGCAATTCGACAGAAGATTTCTGTGAGCGATATTTATGATATGAGCCTTTATGGAATCAAGGAGAAAATTCAGCTGGTTGCATTACCATTATATGCAAACGAGATGCTCTATGGAATTTTTCTGTGTGACCTGACAGAAGGGGTTCTGGAAAACGGAGAATTTTTAAGTAATCAGGTTTCAGCAGCTATGAAGATGATCAATCTTCTTAAAACAAATGAACATATCATGATGCAGCTTGAGGAAAGCCTTACGGTATTGCAGCAGCACAACCTTGAACTGGACACACTTTCCCGTCTGGACCCGTTGACCGGAATTGGAAATCGTCGGGGATTTTTCCACGATGCAGAGCCGTTGCTGAAAGCGTGTCATGCGAAGGACAAGGAACTGACTGTTATGTATATCGATATGAATAATCTTAAGATTATCAATGATCGATATGGGCATGAAGAGGGAGATTTCTCATTGAAGACAATTGCGCAGATTCTTGTGCAGGTAGTTGGAAATGAAGGTGTTGTGGCAAGAATTGGTGGCGATGAATATGCATGTGCGCTTATTACAGATTCTCCAAACGAAGAAATTCTGAATCAGATCTACGATTCTTTTACAGAGTTTAATGAGAACAGTGATAAGCCTTACAATGTGACCGTATCGGCGGGCGCGTATCGCCTTTCGAAAGAAAGTGCACACAGTCTTGAAGATGCGATGACATTGGCGGATGAACAGTTGTATGAAGTGAAAAAGCTTCGAAAGAAAGATGTTGCAAAAAATGCATAAATATATGGGCACATGCGAAAGCATGTGCCTTTTTTGATGAATTAGTATTTGATAAGGGGGAAAGATGTGTTAAGATTTCTATGAAAACCTGACATGTAGGGGCAATGCATCTTTGATGCATTACAATCATCAGCCCA
>URYB01000334.1 GCA_900552085.1 uncultured Lachnobacterium sp. | reverse complement strand
CCGGAAATTGTCCAGATTTTTATCAGACAGTATGCAAGGGCCGCGCAGGAAGTGAAAAGTGATATTGATGGATATGCAGAAAAATACAAAGATTACTACGGGTTAGATAAGGAGCTTCTTGTTAGTGCATTAGAGGGAGCAAACTTTCCAATTGCTATTACAGACGAAGATGTGGCTGATTTACAAATTACAGCAGATTTTTTATACGACAACGAATTTGTTAAAACTCATGTAACAGTAAAGGATGCAGTTGATTTTCAATTTATTGAAGATGAGGAAGTGAAGTCGTATCTGACTTACTAAAAAAGGAGAAATCGAATATGGCTAAGAAAGTATTGATTACAGGTGGTACAAAGGGAATTGGATTGGTTGCTGCAAAGAGATTTCTTGACAATGGATATGAGGTTGCGATTGTAGGGCGTGATTTTTCAAATTTCCATGAAGAAGGAATCCGGATTTTCTCATTTGATTTAGCAAAGGTTTCAGAAATAAAGACATTAGCAAAAAAAATTGGTGATGTTGACATTCTTGTCAATAATGCAGGAATCGATAGTCAGAAACCCTATGACAATTATCCGGAGGAAGATATTCATAAAATTGTAAATGTAAATTTGCGGGCGCCAATTGAATTTATTAATGCTTTTGCACCATATTGGAAGAAGGAAAAGAGTGGACGGGTAATCAATATTGCGTCTCAGGCTGGCGAAGTTGGTCATCCGGATATCTGGTATGGAATAACAAAAGCAGGGCTGATAAATGTAACAAAAACTTATGCTGCAATTTTAGGACCGCAAGGAGTTGTTCTAAACGCAATTGCTCCTGGTCCGGTAAAAACGGAAATGATAGAGAATTCGGAATATTCAGAGAGATTTGAAACGGTAAGGCAGCGTACATATCTTCAAAGAGTTGCAAAACCAGAAGAAATTGCAGAGGTGATTTACTGGCTGGCAACATCTGCACCAGAGTACATTAATGGCGAAGTAATTGATTTGAATAATGGAGCACAGAAAATAAAATGACAATAGAGAATAAGAAAATTAATGAAAATCAAGGTAAAAAGCTATTTTATCAGTTTGAGAAGATTGCACCGGTAGTTATCTTGCTTGTGATCTGGTACCTTGTTACTTCACAGAGTAATTATTCGGGAGTTTTATTTCCAAAGTTTACAACTATGATTTCAACAATCTGGAGTAAGATTGTTGATGGAAGTCTCTTCATTAATCTGGGAGTAAGCTTTGGACGAGTGATCAAGGGGTATTGTCTGGCCGCAGTTTTTGGAATCAGTTTTGGAATTATAATTGGATTATCACCACATTTTCAGAGATTATCTGACTGGCTGATTCAACTTATAAAACCAATTCCACCTATTGCATGGATTCCGCTGGTTATTTTATGGGTTGGAATAGGAGAAGAATCAAAAGTATTTTTGATTTTTCTTGGAGGCTTTTTCACGATTCTTCTGAATGTAATTGACGGAATAAGATACACAGATAAAAAACTGTTAGAGGTAGCATCTGTAATGGAGACACCTAAGAAAAAGTACATTCTACATCTTATATTTCCAGCAGCTCTTCCAAGCATATTTACAGGCTTAAGAGTAGCACTGGGATCTTGCTGGACCTGTGTGGTTGCGGCAGAGTTGGTAGCATCTACAGATGGAATTGGATATATGATTTCAAATGCGAGAAATTATGGACTTATGGATGTTGTTATTTGCGGAATATTGTCAATTGGTATAGTTGGAAAGCTTATGGATGTAATTTTACGTAAAATTGAAAGTATAGTTCTTGCCTGGAATATGTAATTCAAAGGTAATGGAGATATATGAGGCTAAGGAGGTATAAGTATGAGTGAAAGCGTTAAGGAATACATTAGTGTTGAGCATGTCTCCAGATCCTTTGAAAATTCAAATGGGTTATTAGAGGTGCTTAAGGATATTAATTTTTCCGTAAAAAAGGGAGAACTGATCTGTATAGTTGGCAGCAGTGGATGCGGTAAAAGTACACTGATTAGAGCAATGGAAGGTTTAGATTCCGAGTATAAAGGTGATATTTATATTGATGGAGAAAGAATCACAAAACCAAGTAAGAGTAGAGGATTTGTTTTTCAGGAGAACAGACTTTTTCCCTGGCTTAGTGTAGAAAAGAATATAATTTTCGCATTAGATGAAGGAACAACGGCGCAGAAGAAGGAAAAGGCCCGTGAAGTTATCAAACTTGTTGGGCTAAAAGGATTTGAAAACAATCTTCCTAAAACTTTATCAGGGGGAATGGCTCAGCGTGCGAATATTGCAAGAACTCTTGTAAATCAGCCAGATGTAATATTTTTAGATGAACCATTTGGAGCACTTGATGCATTTACAAAAATCCAGCTTCAGGACGAATTGATTAATATTAAGCATGAAAGAAATACTACAATGATAATGGTTACACATGATATTGATGAAGCCATATATTTATCTAACAGAATAATTGTGCTGGGCAAACAGCCAGGTGTTATCAGGGATATTATTAACGTCAATCTACCAAGACCAAGAGACAGAAATGATTATTATTTTAATGAAATCAGAAAAAAGGTCTATGGATACTTTTTTGAACAACAGCAGATTGTGGAAGAATACAATATTTAAAAAGTATCTGGCTGTGGGGCGGAAAAGAAAATTGAGTGAAATGATAGAAATAAGGATAAAGAGGTAACAATTTATGGAAAATAAAATTGGTAAACATATTGCAATATAATGATCTCTCGGAATTTTGAGTGATTATGCCAATAGTTTGTTGGCACTGAACATT
>URYB01000333.1 GCA_900552085.1 uncultured Lachnobacterium sp. | reverse complement strand
GTTCATATCAATTAATTCAAAACGGGTATCGCGTTTCGCATGCTCCACGAGATCCGCCTCGAACGATTTTGCAGAAAAGAGATAAAAATGCTCCGAGTTCATCTTCGCTTTCTGCATGGTTTCATACATGTCTTCACACATCTGCATGGTGAGTTCCGGCTCTTTCCAGTTGCAGAGTCCAACAATATTCTGTCGGTCCGAACTCTGTGCAACAATATCTACATTTCCTGTCTTACCGATCCATGTTCCCATTTTGTGAATTGGGAACGGCACTTTTCCAATCTGATTCAAAAGCTGCAGATACTCCATACATACATTGCGGAAATACCGTGACAGATAATCATCCAGTTCTTTTGCGATATGTGCGTCATAAAAAGCCGATGGTGTCATCAGATACAAATCCGACAAATACGGGAATACAAATTTAAACCAGAAATTAACATAAGTGTCCTTGATCTGGTAGACACCTTTCTTGGCATTGTCCCATCCGCCTGTCTCAAAAGAAACAACCTTTTCTACAATATCAAAATGGCTCAGGTTCTTCATATAAACACTGATCTTCGCACGGGAAAAACCGGTTGCCAGAAACAGATCATTCAGTTTGTTGTGTCCCTGGGCAATTGCAGATAGAATTGTATTATACACCGACAATTCACGAAGTTCCGAAGAAATCAACCGCTCCGCCATATCAAACAGGTAACCGCCTTCTGTCAGTGCCAGACGACAGATATTATCCTTAAAGGAAGTACGAGGATTCCACTCATCCATATAACCTGGGACACCACCGATCGATCCGTATATTTTAATACACTCGCTTACCGGCAGAGAAGGAAATGCACGTACTACCTCAAGGAAATTCAGATCTTCTACTTTGATTTGTCCGTTAATCTTCTTGAATTCATCTCCAAACGTCTCTTCCAGATCCTGTTCAACCCATACGATCGAAGAAGATGCAAGTACGATCATCACCGGTCCCGGATACAGACGCTTTGCCTTAAGTTTTAATATGCTTTTAAGAAGCGTCTCATCCTTCTTCATCGCATACTGTGCTTCATCAATTACCACAACAAGCTTGGAACCATCCCCACTTTTGATCCGGTTAAAGAACTCATCATATGTCTCTTTCTGCAAACGCACATCATACTGTCTGGTGATTTCTTCCCCCATCATGCGCAGCTGATCCTGTGCAGAAGCCTGTCTGCAACGATAATAAAAGAACTTCTTGTCCTTGACAAATTCTCTTATTAATTCTTCTTTTTTACAGTCTTTCCGTCCGTACAGTACTACCAGCTGATTACCGCTTTTCTCATAATAGCTTTCTAATTCTTTGATATCTGCTGTTTTTACGTTCATAACGTTTCCTCCGTAATATTGACATACTAGAAATTATATCATTTTTTAACATCACTCTCAATACTATTTTCATAAAAAAAGATAGCAAAACCACCCTTTTGGCAATTTTGCTATCTTCTATGCTTTCAAGCAATCATTTTTATTTCTTTGTGATATAACCCTGTGCTTTCAAAAGCTCTGCACACAGAACAGCTCCACCTGCGGCACCACGAACTGTGTTGTGGGATAATCCTACGAATTTCCAATCGTATACGCTATCCTCTCTCAAACGGCCAACAGAAATTCCCATTCCGTTCTCGAAGTTTACATCCATGCTTACCTGTGGACGATTGTCCTCTTCCAGATACTGGATAAACTGCTTTGGAGCGCTTGGAAGATTTAATTCCTGTGGAACTCCACTGTAGTTCTTTAATGCTTCGATCAGCTGCTCCTTGGTAGGATTCTTTTTGAACTTAACAAATACAGCTGCTGTATGTCCGTTCAATACTGGAACACGGATACACTGGCATGTGATAACCGGTGAAGTTGCAGGAACAATTTCCTTCTTCTCGTCATCAATGTGTCCCCAGATACGAAGTGGCTCTTTCTCAGATTTCTCTTCCTCACCACCGATGTATGGAATGATATTTCCAACCATTTCCGGCCAATCCTTGAATGTCTTACCAGCACCGGAAATAGCCTGATATGTAGTAGCAACTACTTCGTATGGCTCGAACTCTTTCCATGCAGTAAGTACAGGAGCGTAACTCTGAATAGAACAGTTTGGCTTAACAGCTACGAAACCACGCTTTGTGCCAAGACGTTCCTTCTGGTATTTGATTACTTCCATGTGCTGTGGGTTGATTTCCGGAACTACCATAGGTACATCCGGTGTCCAGCGGTGTGCGCTGTTGTTAGAAACAACTGGTGTCTCAGTCTTAGCGTAATCTTCCTCGATCTTTTTGATCTCTTCCTTTGTCATATCTACAGCAGAAAATACGAAATCAACTTCTGATGCAACTTTTTCTACTTCATTTACGTTCATAACAACGATATTCTTTACAGCCTCAGGCATTGGAGTATCCATTTTCCAACGATCACCAACTGCTTCTGCATAGGTCTTTCCTGCACTTCTTGGGCTGGCTGCAATTGTGGTAACCTCAAACCATGGGTGATTCTCTAATAAAGAGATAAATCTCTGTCCTACCATACCTGTTCCGCCAAGGATACCAACTTTTAACTTCTCGCTCATTTTACTTTAATCTCCTCTGTTTTCTTTTCATACACGGACACCTGTCTCTCCCAGAAAAACTCTTTTGCATTTTGTCCGCGATTGACGAACATGTGTCTTTACAGGAAATATATTACTTGAATCTCGTGCAAATTACAAGGAACAAATTGTCTTAAATATATAAAAAATTTCATCATTTTATGTAAATTGTGCTCAATCCATGCCATACA
>URYB01000332.1 GCA_900552085.1 uncultured Lachnobacterium sp. | reverse complement strand
TTGGTGCTTTGGGAAGCTGTGTTCATTTTAGAATTGCATTCTGCGGAAACTCAAGCATACACAAAATGAGAACGGCCACCATACTTTGTAATTTAAAAATACAGTGACCGTTCTACTCTTCTTCAGTATTCAATTTTTTATATCCTTTCTGGTTTATTTTATGGTTCTCAGCTCGTAAATATTTCATTTACTTAGAGAGTTTACTATATATTCTCTATGTAAAGGGGTAACTTAAAGACTCAGTCCGCAGATAAAATATATTCCCTGATATATTTTATTTCTTTAAATTACAATTGTGGTAATCTCTTCCGATTCATCCTTCAAATATAAATGCATATTATATATATTACCTTTCTTTTCGATTATCCTTCTGATAATTATTAAGATTATTCTCATTTCATTGGAAAGGTCTCTCTTGCTGGGAACTCTTATGCATTACCACGCTTATATTGAAGGGTCCTGTGTTCGTTTGTCATCCCATTGGACTGTACCTCCGTTTCTCATTCAATCCCTGCTTACTCCAATCTTCGTTCATCTATTGTTCCAAATCGGCTTCCTCTCACCTATTGGTATGTTCCGGAAGTCTTGTGTAATTAGGTCTTGTTTGTTGTTAACTGTATATTATCATCCTTTTATATTGTTGTCAACCATTTTATGTATATTTTTTTATTTTTCTTTTTTTATATATTTTTCTTTCAAATTGTATATACTATTTGCAAAATTTAAACAATCCAAATGTGCTTCTTTTTTCTTAAAAAATTTATTCTGTTGCATAAACAGCCTACAAATGCCAGAAACTAAGCTTTTTCTGCCTTTATTGATTTGAATTTGCCTCGTGTGTCTTATGAAGTACAGGCATCCGGAAGATTTTGATAATCAACGGAATCACCATAATAAACCATACCAGTGGTTCCGCCACAATAACACCGGTATATCCGAGCATCGGAACCAGCGTGAACGCAATCACAATTTTTCCAATCATCTCCAACGAACTTGAAACAAGCGGTGTGATCTGTTCTCCAAGTCCCTGCATGGCATTTCTTACCACACAGATGACGGCTGTTACATAATAAAATAATGTATCAAATTTCAGATAATTTGTGGCATTGGTAATCACCACTTCATTGTGGCTTCCCGTTACCATATATACGAGCCACGGACCAATGGTATAGCTTGCGACAATCGCAATGGTACACCAGATGCAGGTATAAAAAATAGAAAGCCAGATGCCTTTTTTGACACGTTCCACTTTTCCCGCACCAATATTCTGTCCACAATAGGTTGCCATCGTCTGACCAAACACCGTAAACATAATCATAAACATCTCTGAGATTTTGCGCGCTGCGGTATGTGCAACGATAATATCTTTTCCGAGTTTGTTGATTGCAGTCTGCAATGTCAGCGAACCAATATTAATAAGCGAACTCATAAATCCCATGGACAAGCCCGCGCTCAGCATATTTTTTAACATACCGGAATCATCATTTACAAAATCCTTTCTGCGAAGCCGTAACATTTCAAACCGTGTCACCATATAAATCCAGCAGATGACGAATGCTAATATCTGCGCAAGAACGGTAGCGATCGCCGCACCTCTTACCCCTGCTTTTATGCCGACTACGAAAAAGAAATCCCCTGCAATATTCAGACATACCGAAATAAACAGGATCACCAGTGGTGTAATTGTATCACCGAGTGCACGAAGTGCTGCCGCACATGCATCATACAAAAAGGTGGCAAGCAATCCTGCAATAATAATAAATATGTAGGAAGTCGCTATCGGCCGCAATGTCGTTGATACATTTAAGAACCACAGAATCGGCTGTAAAAAAACAAGGCATAATACGGTGATCACCACAGCGATTGCACACCCTAATTTCAAAGACATCGCAAATGATTTCTTCACACCCTGCTCATCTTTCGCACCAAATTTCTGTGCGGTAATAATTGCAAATCCATTGGACAATCCCATCAGAAATCCAATCATCAGATTACTCAGTGTCGTAGTAGATCCCACTGCTGCAAGTGTATCCTCTCCAAGAAAAGAACCAACAATTCTTGTATCCACAAGACTGTAGGTAAGCTGCAACAGATTCGCCAGAAAAATCGGCAATGCAAATGCCAGTATCAGTGTGGATGGTTTTCCTTTTGTTAAATCTTTCATGATCTTAATCCTCTTAACAATGTAGAATAGTTAAAGTACCTCTCCTTCTGCATAGCATGCTGCAATATAATCTCGAGACTGATAATAAAAATCAGAATTATAATTTGAAATCTGCTGGTCTATCCATGAGTGATAGACCTCCCAGATTCCCTTTTCAATTTCATCATCTTTGTAACTATCTTCGATTAAACGCTCATACACCTCTCCGATATCCCAATAATCCGGTATCTTATATTTACAATCTGCCACATTGTCAAAATTGTCCTGCTGAATTTTACACTCTTCTATAAATTCATCAGCGACTTTTTCTATTGGTTCACAATGAAATACATCTGCAAATTCATAGATTCGATTTATTTCTTCTTTTCCAAGAGAATTTACAACCTCGCATCTTGTCTTTTTCATAATTCTTCCAATATATTCGATTAAACTACATGTATAAAACAAATTGTTATTATTCTTACTTCCCATATACAACCTCACTTCCAGCAAACTCCAATGTATCAAGAGCCGAAATTGTGTGAAAACTAATCTGATGCGTTGGATGCGTAAATTTTGCCAACTCCCAAAATGCCGCTCTGGAAATCTTTCCATCTATAAAATTTGGCTCTTCATTAGGATGTGTGGTATAAAAAATCGGCTCAAATCCGCATAAAA
>URYB01000331.1 GCA_900552085.1 uncultured Lachnobacterium sp. | reverse complement strand
TCTTGCAGAACATCTCTCAAGAGACGGTGTAGCAGTACAGCTGATTGAGCAGGATGAAGATCGTTGTGTGGAACTTTCGGACAAGCTTCCACAGGGTGTCTGTGTCATCCATGGAGATGCCAGCAGCCAGTTCCTGTTAGAGAGCGAGGGAATTCATGACTGCGATGCGGTAGTGACAATGACTGGACTGGACGAGATGAATATGATCATTTCACTGTATGCGCAGACATGCGGAGTGCCACAGGTCATTACCAAGGTTGGACATATGGAGAACAGCAGCATTCATGACAGCCTGGGACTTGGCAGTGTCATCTGTCCGAAGGAACTGTGCTGTAACAATATTGTACAGTATGTGCGTGCCATGCAGAATACGACGGGGGCAGCCCTGACGCTTCACAATATTGCGGAGGGACAGGCAGAAACACTGGAATTTGTTGTAGATGCAAATACCCGTTATATTGGTGAGCCTTTGCGCAATGTCCGGATTCGTCCGAACATTCTGATCGCATGCATCAGCCATGGAAGCAAGACAGAGATCCCGAATGGTGATTCGGTCTATGAAGAGGGAGACTCTATGATTATTGTTGCAAAAGGAGATATGACACTTTTGCGGTTAAACGATATTTTTGAGTGAGGACATTATGAATTATAAAATGATGGGAAAATTCATTTCCCAGATTCTTTTTGTGGAGGCAGCATTTATGCTGCCTGCCTTGTTACTGAGTATAGTTTATGGAGAGCAATCCGCAGTCCGCGGATTTATAGGTGCGATTATTATCACATTGATCGTAGCAGCAATTATGTATGTACTCTGCAGAAATGCGGTAAAGCGTTTTTATGCACGGGAAGGACTCGTATGTGTGGGAATGAGCTGGATCGCGTTAAGTATTATGGGATGCCTGCCGTTTTTTATTTCGCGGGAAATCCCGGATTTTCTGGATGCGCTGTTTGAAATCGTATCCGGATTTACGACAACGGGATCATCTATTTTAACGGATGTGGAAGCTTTGTCACATGGCCTTTTGTACTGGAGAAGTTTCAGCCACTGGTTAGGTGGTATGGGTGTGCTGGTATTTTTGCTTGCTGTCGTTCCGAGAGACCGTGGAGGCAGCGGATTTACGCTGCATATTCTCCGCGCAGAAAGTCCGGGACCAAATGTTGGAAAACTGGTTCCGAAGATGCATACGACTGCGCGTATTTTATATGTGATCTATGTACTGCTTACCATCATCAATTTTGTTTTTCTGTTATTCGGTGGAATGCCTGTATTTGAGGCGGTATGTACAGCGATGGGTACGGCAGGTACCGGTGGATTCGGTATCAAAAATGACAGTATGGCGAGCTACAGTCCGTATATTCAGAATGTCTGTACAGTCTTTATGTTATTGTTTGGCGTGAACTTCAGCTGTTATTACCTGCTTTTGGTACGCCATTTTAAGACGGTGTTCAAAGATCAGGAACTTCGCATGTATATTGCGATTGTATTAGGTTCCATTGTTTTGATCACATGGAATCTTCACGGATTTTATTCAACACTTGGTGAGACGGTACGACATGCGGCTTTCCAGGTTGCAACCGTTATCACAACCACGGGATTTGCGACGACGGACTTTGATCTGTGGCCAAGCTTTTCCAAGGGAATCCTGCTGGCACTGATGTTTCTCGGTGCGTGCGCGGGAAGTACCGGTGGTGGATTGAAAATTGGCCGTGCGCTGTTGCTTTTGAAGAATCTGCGCAGAAACACACGACGCATTTTGAATCCGAAGCGGGTGGAAGTTGTGCGTGTTAACGGACAGAGAGTCAGCGAATCTGTTTTGGAGAACACAAACACGTATCTGATTGCATATGCTGTAATCATCCTTGGAAGTTTCCTGTTGATTTCCATTGATAACTTGTCGATGATGACGAATTTTTCCGCAGTTGTTGCGTGCTTTAACAATATCGGACCGGGATTTGATGCGGTGGGACCGACCTGTAACTTTTCAGTTTTTTCTGGATTTTCCAAGGTGGTACTGATCTTTGATATGCTGGCAGGTCGACTGGAAATCTTCCCGATTCTGATCCTGGCAAGCAAGAGTACATGGAGTAGAAAATAATAATTGGGGGAATGATATGGCAGGTAAAGTATATCTGATTGGAGCAGGTCCGGGAGATCCCGGACTTGTTACCGTAAAAGGACTTGAACTGATTCAAAAAGCAGACTGTATTGTATATGACCGGCTTTCGGCACCGGAGCTTCTTTCCTACGCAAAAGAGGACTGTGAGCTTATTTATGTGGGAAAAGCAGACCGGCATCATACGCTTCCACAGGAAGAAATCAATGAGCTTCTGGTCACAAAGGCAAAGGAATATGCCTGCGTGGTCCGTTTAAAAGGCGGCGATGTCTATGTATTCGGAAGAGGCGGCGAGGAAGGGGCTTATCTTCGGGATCATGGCATTAAATTTGGCGTGGTTCCGGGCATCAGTTCGGCAATCGCGGGGGCTGCCTACGCAGGAATTCCTGTGACACATCGTGGAGTTGCAACTTCTTTCCGGGTGATTACCGCACACAACCGGCTGGATCAGACGACAGATATGGATTTTGCCTCCATGCTGGATGAGAAGGAGACACTGCTCTTTTTGATGGGCTTAAGCAAAGTCGGTGAGATCGCAGACGGGCTCATGCAGGCAGGACGTTCTCCAATGACTCCGGCAGCAGTGATTTCACATGCAACGACATGTGAACAGAGAACCTGTGTCGGCATTTTGCAGGATATCGAAAGGCGTGTTGCGGATGCGGCACTCACTTCCCCGGCGATGATCGTTATCGGCGATGTGGTACGCCTGCGCGATTAATTGCAGTTTTTT
>URYB01000330.1 GCA_900552085.1 uncultured Lachnobacterium sp. | reverse complement strand
AAACTGGAAAGAACAATTACGATTACTACCGGGCGCAGAATGGTCTTACCTGGGAAGGAGATCATGTGAGCCTTGATTCCGTGATCGCGGATTATACAAAGAATGCATATGAAGGAATTTCATCGGGGCGTTATCCGAGTGGAATGGAAAATGTGATCAAAGATTATTTCAAGAACCTGAACGAATAAGGAGGAGTTATGACAGAATTAGAATTATGCCAGCAGAACGTGAAAGCCTGCGAGGAAGAAATCGGCAAGGGCATTATTGGGCAAAAAGAAATTATCCGACAGGTAATGCTGGCATTGCTTGCGGGAGGAAATGTATTGTTAGAAGGTATGCCGGGACTTGGAAAGACCATGCTCGTGCGTACGATCAGTGAAGTATTCCAGTTATCCTTTAAGCGTATCCAGTTTACACCGGATCTTATGCCAAGTGATGTGACTGGTACCAATATTATGGTAAGAGACGAGAAGGGAAGCAGCTTCCGTTTTGAAAAAGGCCCGCTTTTTGCAAACCTTGTACTCGCAGATGAGATCAACCGTGCCACACCAAAGACACAGTCGGCACTGTTAGAGGCCATGCAGGAGCATACCGTTACGGTTGGAAATGACAGTCACAAATTAGAAGAGCCGTTTCTTGTTTTAGCAACGCAGAATCCGATTGAAAATGAAGGAACCTATCCGTTGCCGGAGGCACAGCTGGATCGTTTCCTGTTCAAAGTCATGGTAGAATTTCCGACGAGAGAGGAACTTCGCGGCATTGTAAATCTGACAGAAAATACAGAAAAACCACAGATTGAAAAAGTAATGGATGCCACAGGGCTGCAACAGGCTAGAGCATTTGTTGCACAGATTCCGATCGCAGATGCGGTCATGGATTATATATTAGATCTGGTGATGGCTACCCATGAAGAAAATGCTTATATCAAAGAAGGTGCAAGTCCCCGTGCGGCACAGGCACTGATTCGGAGTGCCAGGGCACGTGCGTTTATGGAAGGCAGATTTAATGTATCGTTTGAGGATGTCAAAAGCGTAGCTTATCCGGTGCTGCGGCACAGAATACTGTTAAGTTTTGATGCAATTGCAGCGGGGGTATCTGCGGATACCGTGATTGCACAGATCATCGAGGCAAAGGAAAAGAGCTTATATGTTTAATTCGGAATTTTATGATATGCTGTCCCGCTTTTGTCTGGCGGTGAATCACAAAAGTTCTCTGAATATGTCGGGAAACCGCAAGTCCATACAAAAGGGTATTTCCGCGGAATTTTCGGATTTCCGGGAATATATGCCGGGCGATGATCTGCGTCGGCTGGATTGGAATGTGTATGCCAGACTGGACAAGATGTATATCCGGGAATATATGGAAGAAAAAGAGTCGGTGGTATCGATTCTTCTGGATACCAGTGAATCCATGAATTACGGACAGAAACCAAAGTGGGAGCTGGCAAGTCTTCTTGGATCGGTGATGGCATATCTTGCATTGAATAATATGGATCGTGTCATGATCTATGACATGAAAAATATGCAGCGTCCTTACAATGTTTCCGGTGGAAAAAATGCTTTTCCGAAAGTACTCAGGTGGCTGGAAAGTCTGGAGTATTCCGGAAGCGTGGATATGTTTGCTGCTTTAAAACAGATGCAGAGAAAGGGACCGGGGATCACCGTGCTTATCAGTGATTTTTTGCAGGAAGAATTGCTGGATGAAGAGAACGAACAATATGAAAAAATGATGCAGTATCTTCTGTATTGCAGACAGCGTCCGGTAATTTTGCAGACACTCTGCGGAGAAGAACTTTATGTCCGTATGGAAGGAACATTAAATCTGATTGATATGGAAAACGAAAGCAAGCTGCGCATTACGATGGATGCACGTTCAATCAAAGCGTACGAAAACCAGCTGCAGGCTTTGGTGTCCCGCATGAAAAAGGGCGTGCGAAACGGAGGAACTTATGTCCTCTGTGATACGACGCGGAATCGAAACCAGCTTGTATTTGAGGATTTAAGGGTGTTATATGATATTTGAAAGTTTATGGCCGCTTGCATTTGTGCTTGCGGTACCAATCATCATTGTTTTATACTTGTTGGTTCCTAAGGGAAAAGAGTATAAGATTTCTTCGAATCTTTTGTGGAAGAAATTATACCAGAACCAGCAGTCAAAAACATTTTTGGAAAAATTTATTCATAATCTGCTGATGTATCTGCAGATTGTGATCATATTGCTTCTGGTGCTGGCATTGATGTCACCATACATCCGGAAGGGTGGAACCGGCAGCGGAAATGTCGTCTATGTGTTAGATACCAGTGGCAGCATGCAGCACGAGAACACAGATGGGCAGACCAGACTTGCACAGGCAGTTGCAGAAATCAAAAGCGACATTGCTGCAACCGATAATGGCACATTTTCCATCATCACAAATGACGGAACCGGAAGTAATCTTCTTGCGGTTGCCTCATCGGATAAGAAAAGCCTGTATCGGTTACTCGATCAGACGAAAGCCACAGATACTGCAGGAAATTTAAAAGATGCAGTGTCCGCGGTACAGACGCTTGTGACGGATGCCGAGGGGAAAAAGAAAAATGATGTCATTGTCATGACGGACGGGGTCGGCGCAGCAGACACAAAAGAATTAACGTCTCTGTTTTCTGCACAGATCCGTGTGATGGGAGATGTGACTTCGAATGTTTCGAATGATTTTCTGTCTTATGCAAAAGGGGAGAAAGGGTACGACATTGCGGCCGGTTTTACGAACTACAGTGACAGCAAAGCTACGCTTGAAGTAAGCCTGTACGAAGAAAAGAATGTGATTTCTGTCCGGCAGATCTCCATTGATGCGGGAGAGTCCTATACCTGTCTGTTTGAGG
>URYB01000329.1 GCA_900552085.1 uncultured Lachnobacterium sp. | reverse complement strand
GGAGCTAAAGAAATATAAGAATATTTCTTTGGCATCTTGCGCAGTAGAAAACGTGCCAGAAGAACTGCGATGATTACCACGCTCACGGTCATATTTTTGTACAAAAAGGTAAGGAAAATTTGACTTAACTCATTTAACATAACTTTTCCTTTCTGATGAATCATCGTTTCAATAGTTACGATTCTTTGTGTTCATCGATCATCTTTTTTAGCATTTTTGCGTCCTCATTGGAAATTTTCTTTCCACCCAGAAATGCTGTAATGAAGCTGGGCAATGAACCATCAAATGTACGTTCCACAAAATACTGGGATTCGTCTGCCTGCACCTGTTCCTTCGGAATTAGAACCGTAACCGTTGCATCCTCATTGGCAATATATCCCTTTTCACACATTTTGCGAACAACTGTGTAGGTCGTGGATTTTTTCCAGCCGAGCTTTTCCTGGCACAATTTCACCAGCTCACCGGAATTGATGGGAGCATTATCCCATACCACGCACATAAAACGATAATCACTGTCACACAGTTTTGCGTAGTCCATGGTATACACCTCCTTTTTGAAAAATGGTTTATGACTATCAACTCAATGCAAGTTTACAACAATAAACCGAACGTGTCAATATGGAAAGAAAATTATTGTAAAAGAATAGAGATTTTATAAGAAATGGACATATATGGGAATATATATATGAAATATCCGGCTTTTAAAGAGTTCCTGGACATATAGAGAATTGTTTGCCGCAAAAATCCAGATTATTTGGTATAATTGGACTTTTTTAAGACGGAGTTATAAATATGTCCGCAAATATATAAAAGAGTGGATATTGATAAGCTGTCTTGATTGATATATCCAATTTTGCAATTTAAGCTGGACATAATAGTTATATTTTTCGCATATGTCCAATGCATAAAAAAGATGTCTGCTAAACTGCCTTTCAAATCCTTAAATCATTCGAATATCAGAAGAAAATCATAGAGAAAAATCAGAGGGCAACAGCGAAAATGCTGTTGCCCTCTAACAAATTAAAAATAATTCACTTCTATACGATCCTGCAAATACAGAATAAATCCACAATTGCATAAAAAACCGAGTATCTCGCTTCGAATAACACACAATAGACGTTACCTCTGCAGTTAACTCCCTCCAGGCACCCTTACGGCACATGAGAGCTTCCACTTAGGGCTGCTGTATTCCTACCCTGACCCGGTTCATGGATTCCCATTGCGTAAGACCCAGACGTCAACGCCACTTACAGAGGGCAGCTCCACCGCGGAGACCCTCTACGAGATATCACCCCAACTATAGCGGATTGTTGGTTCAAGGTACCGCTACCACCCCGGCTACTCGGAGATTTAAGTATAATGCATAAAAGCAGGGATTGTCAAGCAAAAAGGTGCTGTCGAAAAATGCGCTTAAAAAAGTGGTTATGAAATAATTTAAAAAAGTGCTAAAGTATCTGCCGAAGCCTCCGATAAATAATGTATAGAGATGCAGAAAGGCTGCATTTCAGAAGCTTATTTCAAGGAAGAAAGGAGATGCTGAGCATGCGTATAGATGCATATAACCAGGTAGCCCAGTTATACGGTATACAGAAAAGCGTGAAGACACAGAAAGCGCAGAACGCAGCAGGCCCGAGAGATCAGGTTTCTATTTCACAGGCTGGTCGTGACTATCAGGTAGCAAAGAGTGCAGTATCAGAAGCTTCGGACATCAGGGAAGACAAAGTCGCACAGCTTAAATCAATGGTAGATGCGGGAACATATTCCGTGGAACCGGGTGATTTCGCCAGCAGATTACTGGAGAAATATAATAATAGTCTTATGTAGTAAGAGAGGTTATCAGAGTGGCTAGTTTAGTAGAAGAGCTTGTAAACATACTTGAGGCAGAACAGAAAGTCTATGAGACGCTGACTGGATATGAAGAGAAGAAGAAAGATGTACTTATTCGCGCGGATGTCCCTGCTCTTGAGGAGATTACAAACTTGGAACAGTTGGCGGGAGATGAACTGATTGCATATAGTAATAAGCAGGTTCAAGCGCTGACGGATATCGCTACGGTACTTGGAAAGACGGAAGAAAAGATGACAGTTACCAGACTGATCGGACTTCTGGATACCCAGCCGGAGATACAAAAGAAACTGACCATTGCAAGAGATAATCTGATCGAAGCTGCAAATAAGATGCAGAGCCTGAATGAACAGAACATGGTTCTGATTCAACAGGCGATCGAGTTGAACGAATTCGACCTGACCTTGTTCAAAAGCTTGCGGCAGGCCCCTGAGACCGCCAATTATGACAAGAGTGCTTATAATACAGGCTCTTTGTTAGGCGGAGGTGGCTTTGATGCTACAAGTTAAACAAAATGATATGTAGTTGGCAGCCCTTTTTAAACGATAAAGGGACGGCTGATATTCAATCAGGGAGGAACAAGAGATGGCAAATGGATTCGGCTCATTATATGTAGGAGCATCTGGACTCCAGAATGCACAGAATGCAATAAATACAACGGCAAACAACCTTGCGAACGTAGACACAAAAGGATATGTCCGCCAGCAGGTTCGATATGCCGATAAAAATTATACAATTCTTAAAGACAGCAGAGCTAATGTGAACATGCAGCAGTCAGGACTGGGTGTGTCAATTGGGGATGTTGTTCATGCAAGAGATATATTCTTAGACAAAACGTATCGGCAGGAGACGGGACGCATGTCTTTTTATTCTGCCCGTTATGAGACCGCCACTTATGTGGAAGATCTCATACAGGAGCTGAATGGACAACAGTTCAAACAGAGTGTCAGCGATTTGTGGCAGGCATTTCAGGAAATATCCACGGAACCAGGAAATTCTACAAATCAGCAACCGGGTCCACCC
>URYB01000328.1 GCA_900552085.1 uncultured Lachnobacterium sp. | reverse complement strand
CAGAACATGCAACCTTACGCGGGCGCAGTGCGGAGCCATTCATTATTTTTATGATCATCGGGAAGAAGACATCTTCCAGAAAGATTTTGAAACGGAATTTTCCATATCCGGTGCGACGGCTACGAATATATTAAAAGTACTGGAGCGGGAAAAGCTGATCGAACGGATTCCGATGAAGGAGGATGGACGTCTCAAAAAGATTGTGCTGCTCGATGCGGGGGCGCAGGTTCATGAGGAGGCATACACCAATATCTTGTATATGGAAAAAACTTTAACAAAAGGAATGAATGCCGGTGAAATTGCAAATCTAAGGCAATTGTTGGATAAAGTGATACACAATTTGGAAGATTTGCAGGAATTGCAAGGATAATTTTGTGCAAAAATAACCACATAATATTGGCGTGACTTATTGACAAGGACACAAGATATAGTGTAATCTTGTACATGCAGGAAAAATGATGCCTGCATGTGAAAAGCAAAAAGCAACAGAGTCCGTTGCTTCATAATATTACTACAAAATGGGCACGATAGAGTTTTGTCCATACAGAAAACCAGGAGAGAGGGAAGAAAATGAAAATCATCAAACGAAGTGGTGTCGAGGATATATTTGATGCCAATAAGATTGTCGCTGCAGTGCAGAAAGCCAATGCGTCGGTTATTGATTATGAAAAATTGAGCGATGAGCAGATTGAGGAGATTGCGAACAACGTAGAAGTTGCGTGCGAGAACATGAAGCGCTCACCAAGCGTGGAAGAGATCCAGGATATGGTAGAGAACCAGTTGATGAACAAACATGCATTTACCGTTGCGCGTAATTATATTACTTATCGTTATAAGAGAGCACTGGTGCGTAAATCAAATTCCACAGATGAGCAGATTTTAAGTCTCTTAGAGTGCAACAATGAGGAAGTAAAGCAGGAGAATTCCAACAAGAATCCTACGGTAAACAGTGTACAGCGTGATTATATGGCAGGCGAAGTCAGCAAGGATATCACCAAGCGTTTCCTGTTGCCGGAAGATATTGTGGAGGCACATGAAAAGGGACTGATCCATTTCCACGATGCAGATTATTTTGCGCAGCATATGCACAACTGCTGTCTTGTAAATCTTGGGGATATGCTTGAGAATGGAACGGTTATCAGTGAGACAAGAATTGACCGTCCGAAGAGTTTCTCTACCGCATGTAACATTGCAACACAGGCAATTGCACAGATCGCAAGTTCCCAGTATGGTGGACAGAGTATTTCCCTGTCACATCTTGCCCCGTTTGTACAGGTCAGCCGTGAAAAGTTCCGTATACAGGTGCGCAAGGAATTCGAGGCAATCGGATTGGACCTTGAGGAAGAGAAAATCAACAAAGTAGCAGAGCTGCGTGTAAAAGAAGAAATCAACCGTGGTGTGCAGATGATCCAGTATCAGGTCATCACACTGATGACAACCAATGGACAGGCTCCATTTATTACGGTATTTATGTATCTGGACGAGGTACCGGAAGGTCAGACGAGAACCGATCTTGCAGCAATTATTGAGGAAATGCTTCACCAGAGAATCAAAGGTGTCAAGAATGAAAAAGGTGTATTTATCACACCGGCTTTTCCAAAGCTGATCTATGTATTGGAAGAGGATAATATTCACGAAGATTCTCCATACTGGTATCTGACCCAGCTCGCAGCACAGTGTACTGCAAAGCGTATGGTTCCGGATTATATTTCAGAGAAGAAGATGAAGGAACTGAAAGTGGACAAGAATGGAGAAGGACATTGCTATACCTGTATGGGATGCCGCAGTTTCCTGACTCCTTATGTGGATCCGGAGACAAACAAACCGAAGTATTATGGACGATTCAATCAGGGTGTTGTCACCATTAATCTGGTTGATGCAGCATGCTCTTCGGGTGGAGATATGGACAAGTTCTGGAAGATTCTTGATGAGCGTCTGGAATTATGTTACCGTGCGCTGATGTGCAGACATAAGAGACTTTTGGGAACACCGTCTGATGTGGCTCCGATTTTATGGCAGAATGGCGCACTTGCCAGACTGAAAAAAGGAGAGCCGATCGACAAGCTGCTTTTTGGCGGCTATTCCACAATTTCTCTCGGATATGCCGGACTTTGCGAGTGTACCCGTTATATGACAGGTGTTTCACATACGGATCCGGAACTTGGTACACCGTTCGCACTCAAAGTAATGCAGCATCTGAATGATGCGTGTGCAGAGTGGAAAGCAAAAGAAAATATTGATTTCAGTCTGTATGGTACACCACTTGAGTCTACGACTTACAAGTTCGCCAAATGCTTACAGAAGCGTTTTGGAATCATCAAGGGTGTCACAGATCGCAACTATATTACCAACAGCTATCACGTACATGTTACAGAAGACATCAATGCATTTGATAAGCTGAAATTTGAGTCACAGTTCCAGGCATTGTCCCAGGGTGGTGCAATCAGTTATGTGGAAGTACCGAATATGCAGAACAATATCGAAGCAGTTCTTTCTGTTATTCAGTACATCTACGACAACATTATGTATGCAGAGCTGAACACCAAAAGTGATTACTGCATGGAATGTGGTTATGACGGCGAGATCAAGATCGTCGAGGAAGAAGGAAGCGGTAAGCTTGTCTGGGAATGCCCGAACTGCGGAAACCGTAATCAGGATAAAATGAGCGTAGCGCGTCGTACGTGTGGATATATCGGAACACAGTTCTGGAATCAGGGACGTACACAGGAAATCAAGGAGCGCGTGTTACATTTATAAAAAATGTGTCATAAAGGAATAAAGGAACATTGCAATGAATTATGCAGGAATAAAGTATTGTGATATTGCAAATGGAAGTGGCTGCCGGACCGTATTATGCGTGTCAGGCTGTCGTAATGGATGCAAAGGCT
>URYB01000327.1 GCA_900552085.1 uncultured Lachnobacterium sp. | reverse complement strand
CATATGATATACTGTTTTCATCATAAAAAACTTTATCTAAATGACATTGATAATTGATTACCGACCATGGATTATAAATTTCCTCATTTCCAAATAAATAACCATCATACCAGACTTTCAGTTCTGTTTCTTTATCCAGAAAATCATAATATCTCAGCATTTCATGAACTTCTTCATTTGTAAATCCAAAATATTTGTCATATTCCTGATCCATTACAGAATTTACAGTCAGATTATTTAATCCGCTAAAAATGCTCTCCTGTGCAATACGAAGAATACCTGTTAAAAATCCATAGGAGAGATTTTTGTTATCCTTAAATGCGCCGGAAAAAAAATTGCGCATAAACCCTATGATTTCATCATAAAAATCCTTCGAATAGCCCTCCTGAATCGGAGTATCATATTCATCAATAATGATAATCGGAGCCTTTTCATAATGTTCGGTAAGCATTTGTGATAATTTTTCCAATGCCGAAGTCAAATCAACTTCCGAAGCGTTTCCACCTAATACTCTTGTAAAATATTCTTTTTCATATGCTGCAACACGTTCGCTTTCCAGCAATTCCTGATGTCTTCCATACTCTGTCTGAAGAATGCTGCCGATTTTATCAAGCGTAGCATCCCAGGAATCAAATTTTACATCCTTAAATGTAAGAAAGATTACCGGATATTTTCCCTGATGTATGCGATAGATATCGCCGCACTTCCAGATTTCCTTATCAGAAAAATACTTACTTGTATCTTCATCCGATATTTCAAAGAAAACCCTCAGCATATCCATATTCAAAGTTTTTCCAAATCGTCTCGGTCTGGTAAAAAGCGTTACCAGCGGTTTCTGATCCAGGAATTCTTTGATCATCATTGTCTTGTCCACATAATAATATTCAGACTGTGCACGCACATAATCAGAAACACCAATAGGCAATGCCTTTATCGTATTTTTTATATTTTTCTTCACGTATCGACCGGACATAACACGACCATCGGCCGGTTTCTTTGCATCTTCCGGTATCTTCCAGGTTCTTCCTTCCTTTATCGCCCCTGGTACTTTACCCGATTTACATAATGTAGTCACTGTTCGTTCTGAAACATTCCAAATCTCTGCCATTTCTTTGCTTGACTTCACCATTGCTCATCTCCGATCCTGCACTTACACGCTTTTCTATTGTTTATTATAAAAGATTAGCGGAAGAATATCAATTTAATTTTGGCTTTCTTCCGCTAATTATCATTTTCTTATTTTTACTTTAACTTCTATTGCTTTACTTTTCCTGTATCTCTTTTCCGCTGATGTGTTCGATTGTGATTTCATAAATACGCACGGCTTTTCCGTGATCCGCAATTTCCTCATCAATCAAAGTCTCATTTGGATAATACTTTTCTGCAACCTTTCTCACAAGTTCAAGTGTCATATCCTGATCTTCTAAAATCTTACATCTTCCAAATACGACGGTACTTTGCAGGTATGGTGCCCATGTCTCCTCTTCTTTTATCGTCTCGTTTCCGTAAACGGTAAAACATACCTTATCATCAACCTGAAGTGCATCCACCTTATGTCCCGCTGCTGCCCCATGAAATGCAATTTCCGGTTTCCCGGTGATTTCTTCCACCACCGGCTGTTCCTCCAGAATATCCAGCACGCCGTTTGCCGCCGCAACCGTATTCTGCAAAGTGCTGCCAAGCGCCGCCAGTGCCACACACGGACCGAACGAACTCATTAACGCGATGGTCGGGATGAGCACTCCGTCATAGCCTACCGCATGGTTTCGGTACAACAGAACCGACACACACAGCATCGCCAAATCAAACAGCAGAATCACGGTGTTGGTAATCGCTGTATTCCTGCCGGAAACCGCCTTCATCTTCTTTTCCTCGGCACTCAATGCATCGGTCTTTTCCATCATGCCATCCAGCCGCATCCGTCCCTGTCCATACTGGATTGTTTCCTGCAATCCCCGCAGGCTGTCCAGCACATACCCAGACAATTCGCCCGATCCGTTGCGGAATTTCATGCCATGATCCCCACTTGCCTTGGAAATCGCAAGCGGTACAAAAATGCCGACCGTCACATAAGCCGCCAATGCCAGCAGGCCAAGCGCCGGGTGAAAACTTCCGATAAACCCGCACAGGATCAGGATAAACACAAAAGCAATTGCTGTTGGAGAAATGGTATGCGCATAAAATACCTCCAGCAATTCGATATCTGAGGTTATCACAGAGATCAGATCTCCTTTGCCCCTGCCCTCCAGCTTCGCCGGACACAGCCTGCGCAAAGCCATAAATACCTTGTCGCGGATCAGTGCCAGCAGTGGAACCGCAATAAACACCTGCTGCAGTGTGATCTTCTGCTGCAATCCCAGTACCGCCAGCACAGCATAACCGCCCAGAATCGTAATAAAAGCCGCGCACAGATGCCCCAGCACTCCCGCTACAATGGCAAGACACATATAGCCGGACAAAGGCTTCACCAGTCCGATCAGTTGTGCCATAACTTTAAAACCACTGCGTTTTTTGCCGCTTCCTGCTGTCGGCTGCATTGTGTTCTCTCTCATCTTGGCGCACCTCCTTTTTTATAATTTTCAAGACTTTGCTGTGCATTCCACAGCCTTGCATAAATCCCGTTTTGCGCCAGCAGTTCTTCCTGTGTTCCCTGCTCTGCCACAGTTCCGGCATCCATGACATAAATCCGATCCGCTTCCACGACATTTGCCAGCCGGTGGGAAATCAACACGATCGTCTTCTCCCCGCTGGCTGCCAGCTCCCGGATCAGCGCCATAATATCATTTTCACTTTCCACATCAATGTTGGATGTTGCCTCATCAAAAATATAAACCGGACTGTCATGCAGCAGCGCTCTTGCAAGTGCCAGCCGCTGACACTGACCGTCGGAGAAATTGCTTCCTTTCTCCGACGGTCAGTGT
>URYB01000326.1 GCA_900552085.1 uncultured Lachnobacterium sp. | reverse complement strand
TTTTTGCGTATTGTAGGAATTGCTGGTACGGTGCCCTGAGATTTCTCCAATCAGATAAATGGTCACATCTTTTCCTTTTTGATAAAGAAGACGTGCTACCGCCAATCCATCGGCACCATTATTTCCGCTTCCACATACAATGAGAATTCGATTGCATGATTTTTTATATGCTTGTTGAAGTTCAAAAAACTTCCAGACAAAAGTCATCGCCGCCTGTTCCATCAGTACCAGTTCCGGTACGCCGAAATGCTCCGATGTATTTCTGTCAAGAAGCTTCATTTCTTTTCCAGATACAAGATAACGCAAACTGTCCTATCCCTCCTGCTGTTCTTTTGAACTTTGATTATCGTATTGAATATCAAATAAATCCAACACTTCCGGACCAAGGATGTCGTGCAGATAATTGTAAATTTCCCGGTTGTTGATTTCCCGGTTCTGCTTTTTGATAATATTCTTTTTCAAATCGACTCGTACCTGTTTGATCCACGCATCGATTTCCTGCGCTTCTTCCTGATTTACACGGATTTTACTGTAGAAATATTCCATGCTCAACAGCATAAGCTGGTTATTCTCAGCCTTGATCTGTTTGGGAATCTCTAACAATTCTTCTTCCGCAGCTTCTGTTTTCTGATTCAGTTCATCAATCAGGCGTTTGTCATCATCCTGATTTTTCTGTCGCTGCTCGTCTGTGATTTCTGCATTCGAAACATCCATATTCTGGACGATATTATTCATAAGTTTATTTTTTAACTTTTTATATTCCTTCAGGTCGTTATTGAGTTTTCCCTGTCTGGCAAGAAGAGCATTTAAATTTGCTTCTGTTTCCTTGATTTCATCTGTTTTTCCATGAATGGCAAAAAGTCTGTGCCACTTCTGGTCCAATACGAGAATCGGAACCTGTTTGTTTTGAATCGCATTTTCAAATTCTTCACTACTTTTCATGGAATACCTCCATTTATTTACTTGGATTTCTTTACAATATTATAAGACAGCTGCATCAAACTGTCCGACAGATGTACATTTTCGACAACCACCCGGCTATCCATCAAGTCCAGATCCACATGGGCAAAATTCCATATCGCATAAACACCAAGCTGCACAAGGTGTTTTGCCGTCTCATCTGCCTTTTCTTTTGGTAAAGTAAGTGCCGCGATATCTACCTGATTATTTTTGCAATAATCTTCGAGTTCATCCATAAGATGAATCGGAATGCCACGAACCGTCTCACCCTTCAGCTCCGGATTCACGTCAAAAAGCGCTGTAATAATAAAACCAAACTTTTCAAATTTCACATAGTTGGTAATCGCCTGTCCGAGATTACCTGCACCAATCACGATAATATTGTGTGTTGTATTCAGTCCAAGAATTTTTCCAATCTCATCATATAAAAACTGCACATTATAGCCATATCCCTGTTGCCCAAATCCGCCGAAATTATTGAGATCCTGACGTATCTGTGATGCAGTCACCTGCATTCGGTTACTTAAATCATTGGAAGATATTCTTTCTACGCCTTCCTCTAATAGTTCTCCTAAATAACGGTAATATCTCGGCATTCTTCGGATTACAGCCTGTGAGATTTCTTTTTCCACAATATTCCCCTCCAATTTCTGTTTTGCGCAAACAAAACCCTAAGACAATTATAGGATTTTCAGATGTAACTGTCAATGTGTGAAAATTTTAACATACATCTTCTTTCCTGCAATTTCTCAGGGTTTTTCTGTCTGTTTATCAAAAACAGATATTAAAGTGTCTTCTCAAGTTCTTCGCGAATTGCCTTGATAAATCCTTCACTGTTCAGAACAGTCGGATTCTCCAAAGTAGTAATTAATGCAAGGTCCTTTGTCATCTTTCCGGACTCAATTGTCTTTAAGCATGCTGCCTCAAGCTTATTAGCAAAAGCAACCAGTGCTTCATTTCCATCCAGCTCACCTCTCTTGCGAAGAGCTCCTGTCCATGCAAAGATTGTTGCAACAGAGTTTGTTGATGTCTCCTCTCCTTTGAGATGCTTGTAATAATGTCTCTGAACGGTTCCGTGTGCAGCTTCGTACTCGTAATATCCCTGTGGAGACACCAGAACAGAAGTCATCATTGCAAGTGAACCGAATGCAGAACTGATCATATCACTCATTACATCTCCATCATAGTTCTTGCATGCCCAGATGAATCCACCTTTTGATTTCATTACACGTGCTACAGCATCATCAATCAGAGTATAGAAATATTCAATGCCAGCCTCTTCGAAAGCAGCCTTATAATTTGCATCAAAAATCTCCTGGAAAATATCTTTAAATGTATGATCATATTTCTTGGAAATGGTATCTTTGGTAGCAAACCATAAATCCTGTTTGGTATCTAACGCATATTTAAAGCAGCTGTGTGCAAAGCTTTCGATTGAATTATCCAGATTGTGCTGTCCCTGAAGTACTCCCGGTCCCTTAAACTCATGAATCAGTTCTCTTACGATGGTTCCATCGTCTGCTGTAAATACGAGTTCTGCCTTACCTGGTCCCGGAACCTTCATTTCGCTTGCTTTATATACATCACCATATGCATGTCTCGCAATAGTGATTGGCTTTTCCCATGTTTTTACATTCGGCTCGATACCCTTTACAACAATCGGTGCACGGAATACAGTACCATCTAACATCGCACGAATGGTTCCGTTCGGGCTCTTCCACATTTCTTTTAAGTTGTATTCAGTCATTCTTGCAGCATTTGGTGTGATTGTCGCACATTTTACAGCAACACCATACTTTTTCGTTGCATTAGCAGAATCTACTGTAACCTGATCGTTGGTACGGTTACGCTCCTCAAGTCCAAGATCATAATATTCTGTATTCAAATCAATGAAAGGAAGTAACAGCTCATCTTTGATCATTTTCCAAAGAATACGTGTCATTTCATCTCCATCCATCTCCACCAAGGGC
>URYB01000325.1 GCA_900552085.1 uncultured Lachnobacterium sp. | reverse complement strand
CAACCTACATTTTTGGTCTGCAACTTTCTACATTTTTATTTTACAATAAACAGACGGATGGCTCCTGTTATATAAGAGATTGTCCGAAAGCCGCTTTCAATGGCCGCGCAGTCCGGAAGAAGTGCGTTCCCTGACACCACAGCAGTTCCGATGGTTGATGGAGGGGCTGACGATTGCACCGAAAAAGTCAGTAAGGCCAGTGGAACCGCCGGAATATATGGGATGATTTTTAACCACAGGATATTTGTGCAAAACAGAGAAATTCCGAGGCTTCTGCCATGGCATCTGTGGATACACGGCTTTCCCATTGTAAAGACAGCGTCTGCCATGGCTTTACGGCTCTGTATGGCGCAGCTGCCCATATTTCATTTTTGGAAAGGATACCGGGGAAAAGGATGCCATAAGCGATACAGATGCCCCTGTGTCCCTGGTCATTTTGACGGATGCTCTGCCATTGCGGATTCGCAAAAAGAGTGGTTTTCTGTTAGAATAGAACCATCAGAAAAACAGGAGGCAGCGGCATGGCTTTGGAATATACGGAAGAAAAACTGAACAGCCTTGATAAGGAAACGGTCATCCAGCTGTTTCTGGCACAGCAGGCGCAGCTGAAGCAGATCGACCATACCCTGCAGCTGGTGTTGGAACAGGTTGCAGACTTAAAAAGACATCGTTTTGGCAGGTCATCCGAAAAGCATGAAACAGAAAACCAGATTTCTTTTATGGAAAAGGATGGGAAGATTGTATTCTTTAACGAGGCTGAGGCTGTTGCAGTGGAAGAAACTGGCGAAGCAGAGGAAACTGCTGTCCGCCAGCACCAAAAGAAAAGACAGGGGAAGCGGGAAGAGGATCTTTCCGGTCTTCCGGTTGCAGTAATCGAACATTCCATGTCAGAAGAAGAATTGGAGGAACGGTTCGGAAAAGACGGATTTAAACAGCTTCCGGATGAAGTGTACCGCAGATATGGGTTCACCCCGGCGAAAATTGAGATAGAGGAGCATCATGTAAAGGTGTACGCAGGGAAGAAGACGGATGAAATCGTCAGGGCTCCGCACCCTGAATGCCTTTTAAGGGGAAGCCTTGTATCCCCATCACTTGAGGCGGCAGTGATGAACGCAAAATACGTCAATGCTGTCCCACTTTACCGTCAGGAACAGGAGTTTGAACGTTACGGACTGCATATCTCCCGGCAGAACATGGCGAACTGGACAATCCAGTGCGCAGACAGGTATCTTGCAGTCCTCTATGATTACCTGCATGAAAAAATGTATCACTACCATGTGCTGCAGGCAGACGAGACGCCGGTCCTGGTAAATAAAGATGGCCGTCCTGCCGGAAGCAAAAGCTTCATGTGGGTATGGGAAGGTTTTCAATACTCTATTAACCAGGAAAAATACCTGAAGGTGTTCCTGGATGACGGGGAAGTTCCAATGGACAACAACGCCGCCGAGCAGTCGATCCGTGGGTTCTGTATCGGGAAGAAGAACTGGGTGATGATCGATACGGTTGCAGGGGCAAAATCGAGCGCCATTATATATAGTATTGCAGAAACAGCGAAAGCCAACAACCTGAAACCGTATGATTATTTTGAACACCTGCTCAGTGAAATCCCGCAGCATTTGGATGACGTTGACCGCAGCTTTCTGGAAGACTTGCTTCCATGGTCACCAAATCTTCCAGCGAACTGCCGGAAGCCCGTTAAAGAAGTAAAATAAGACAGGAGCAAATCTATTTTTAGTATACAGATTTGCTTTAACTATGTATAGGTACGAACTATCTACCGTTTACCTTGTTTCTAATAGTAAATTCCAGTTATGACAAAATTTGCAAACTGGAACCTCGGATTCCAATTCAGCCTAAAAACAGAAAATGGATTTATATAATAGAGTTTCAAAAATAAAATTTATGAAACTTGTATATAAAACTTGAAAATAGGATATGATAATTATATAATAAATGCGAATGCGAATGAAATAGTTCAGAAGGAGAAATACCAGAATGCTGTGTCAGTTTTCTTTTAAAAATTTTAAATCATATAAAGAAATAACAACATTTGATTTTCAGGCAACATCTATTCCAGAATTTTCGGAATCGTTGTTAGTGAATGAAAAAGCAGATGCACTTCTTCCTGTGGGGGTTATATATGGTCCGAACGGTGGGGGGAAAACCAACCTTTTATTAGCACTTTCCTGTTTGATTTCTACTGTAGTTAAACCAATCTATGAATTGGAGAAGGCGAGAGAAAAGATTATTATTCAGCAGAAGGTAAGTGCGGCACCATTTTATTTTAATGAAATATCGAAAGAAATGCCGACAGAGTTTGAAGTGTATTTCAGACAGGGGAAAAATGAATACCGTTACAATTTGTCGACATGTGGTGATGAAGTCGTTGAAGAATCCCTGTATTGGAAAGCAATTGGAGGAAAAAGGACAGGTATGGTTTTTGACCGTGAAGGTGCAGAAATTACATTGGGAGCAAGCATCAATAAGGCGAGTATTAATCGTTCTGTAAATCCTAAAATGCCATATTTATCTTTTTTAGCAATTAACTATGATATACCGGTAATTGTAGAAGTGCAGAAGTGGTTCGAGTCATGTATTGTCAGAAACTATGCAAATCCGATTGCAGACAGGCAAATCATGCTTTCCGACGATGAGGTATATCGAAAGAAAATTGTCCGTGCGCTCAATGATGTTGATATTGATGTGACTGGTTATCGGTATGATGAAGAAAATCATGAACTTTATACACAACGTAAGATAGAGGGAAAGATTTATGAATTAAGCTTCCGGGATGAATCAGATGGAACAAAGAAAATGATTGCAGCGTTGCCTGTGATTTTACTTGCACTGCAAGAGGGACGTCTGGTTATTATTGATGAATTAGATGCAAAACTTCATCCCAAGCTGCTTCGGTATGTGATCTCCCTGTTTAAG
>URYB01000324.1 GCA_900552085.1 uncultured Lachnobacterium sp. | reverse complement strand
GCGGACCAGGCCATACCCACGCATGGAAAATTTCATCCCCATCCTCCGGGGCCTCTCTTTTAATAAGAAAGCGCATTCCATTGATCCAGCCGGTGTAGCTGGTCTTCCTATAATAATTGAGATTCAATACTTCATCAAATTTAAGCATAAGCGTACTCCCTGTCACAAATTTTTCCTGGATATCCTCTATCAGTTTACCACACATTTGCAAAAAACGCGGCATGTTTTTGTGGAAACACTTGCCGAATTTATTGGAGACAAAGGAACGAATATGCGCTATAATAATTCCATACGGTTTGGGAAAGGTATAACAGATACGGGTAAGGAACATGTTTGGAAAAGACGATGAACTGGAGAAAGTAAAAAGCGCATTAGCTGCGATGGATGGGGATATGTCTGCATTTCGTCTGTGGCAGAAGCAGTATGACAAGCTGAACCGGCAGTGGCAGGCGGTGCAGGAACGGTATCAGAAGGCGCGCCAGACAACAGAACAGGTACATAGGAATGCAAAGCAGCTCGAAGAAATTCTGGTGGGCGATGTGCAGGGACGCAAAAAAGAAGCTGCACAGATTCTGAAGGACTGGAAGCGTCTGCAGAATGGATTTGACCATGAATTTCTTATTAGTAAGGAAGACAGGGAATTTCATTCGACCTATGACACAATCGTGCGCCTGGGAATCAAGGCGGTGGATAAGGAAGACCAGAAACTCATTTTGCAGAGTGAAGTGGAAAATCTGATTGCCCTGCTGGAAGAGAATCTGGAAAAAGAAAAGCCATCTGCATGGAAACTGTGCTTTTATACATTGAATCATGGAGAACAGGAGCTGATGGAACTTCCACCGGGAGAAAAACTCAATTGCATCGACAATACATATCAGAAGGAATTCCTTCAGCCAATCATCGCATTGCTCGTATTTGCCATTGACCGGGCGGATGCCAGAAGAGAAACATTCGCAGATGCGACGGATCGCAAAAGCAGAAAGCTGGCAGAGGCAACGGCAATACTCGACAACCGTCAGGGGGATGAGGATACGCTAGAGGAACGCGCGAAACGCATCCTTGGAGGATTTGTAGAGGTAGAATAAAAGCAGCATAGAAAAAACATAATGTAAAGGAGAATGACATGGCAGGTATACTTTCTATAGTAATCTGGATTGTTGTGATCGTTGGTATTGTAAAAAGCTTTTCCGGAAGTGATGCCAAAAAGACACAGTCAACCCAGAATTCCACACACAAGACCGTGCAGCAGATCAGGAATGGTGCACAGAAGATTATGAGTGAAATCAGTGCATACGCAAATGATATGGAGCAGGGGACGAACACAGGAAACAGAACTTCCTATAATCAGCCGCAGAACAGCACATATAATGCACGTGCTAACCAGTCACAGACCGCATACAACGCGAAGCAGAATGCGTATGCGCAGCCAACACAGCAGAAGCGTCAGATGACAGCAGATGAACGTGCAAAATTAGATGCCTATCGTCAGCAAAAAGCCTTTGCGCAACCAGCGCCAAAGCCGACCAATATCGTGGAGCGTGCAAAACAGAATGTGAACAAATACGCAGAGGACACGACGTTAGAACAGTTAGAGAAAGAACATAAGCATTCCGAGCGCGAGAGCAAAGCGGAAGCTGCTTATGTGGCAAAGGAACGTGAGGAACACAGAAAGCTCCATACGGAGCCGATTCCACCAGTCGAGGAAGAAAGCCTGTTAGGAAATGTGCAGGATCTTATGATCAAGGGATATGATGGAAATCTGAGCTTTGAGCGCGATTTCGTTGGAGAAGCGATGGATTTGTTAAATTCATTTACCGTTCAGTAAACGGGTAAGAGATAGTGTCAAGTTTTCTATGAAAACTTGACATGTAGCGTCAGCCCATTTGCTGAAAGCAAATTATGCATGGGCTGATGTTCAATAGAATTGGAGGCATAAAAATGGAACGCAGACCAAAGCCGGGAGAGAAATACCGGCATTTTAAAAATAAACTGTATCAGGTCATCACTGTTGCGAAACATTCGGAGACGGGTGAAGAACTGGTTATTTATCAGGCATTGTATGGTGATTTTGGTGTGTATGCAAGACCGCTTGCGATGTTTGTAAGCGAAGTGGATCATGTGAAGTATCCGCAGGTGCAACAGAAGTACCGGTTCGAACTGGTGGAAGATCAGACAGCAGAAGATTCTGCAGCAGATGCAGCCAAAACTGAGGGAGAGACAGAATCAAATACTACGGATGATGCAATTGTGGCAGATAGGAATGTCAGCCAGTCCGCAGGCGCAGACAGCGACGAAAAGCAGGATGAGTTTGCTGTAAAATCAGAAGCGCATGCAGATGCGGAACCGCAGGTAGAACCAAAACTGATGGAATTCTTAGAGGCCGACAGTTTTCAGGAAAAATACAATATTCTGGTTTCCATGCAGGATATTATCACGGACAGCATGATCGATACCATGGCTGTGGTTATGGATGTGGTAATCCCAGAGGGGGATATTGAGAAACGTTATGATGATTTGAAATACACGATTCGTACGAGACAACAATACGAGTACGCAAACAGGCTTCGCTAGTGAAGCCCGTGTGCGCTCATATAACTGTTGTGGTATTTGCCGGAGTTGGTGACATCCTCTCCGAACCATGCTGGTGGAACGAAACTGTTTGCTTCTTCCACGGTATCAAATTCCACTTCGACGAGCAATAAGCCGCTTAACTCCTGCTCAAAGACATCGAGTTCAGCGGTTAATTTTTCGTTTAAAGGTATGAGATGGCGCTTTTTGGCAATGAGCAATCCGTCAATTTTCGGGAGCAGATGCGCGTAAGCTTCTTTGGTCAACGGCAGGTTATATTCTTCCCGGACCATAAGGCCTTCGCCTTTGTAGGTGAGATAATACGTGTCGTTGGAGCGGCGGATGCGTACCACCGGACTTGTGCACAGATAGCCCTGCGCGGTTTTTTTTCTTTAATAATTTTTTAAATTTTTCGGAG
>URYB01000323.1 GCA_900552085.1 uncultured Lachnobacterium sp. | reverse complement strand
AAACAATGGATGACTTATATAAAGAATTTGGTTCTCCTGTAGATACTGTAAATTCCTATATTTCTACACTTCCTACAGAGACTTTAATAAAACGAATTCGAACAAGTAAATATATAAGATGTCTCATCGTTGCACTAATTATTATGTTTGCATGTATAACTTCTATTTTTGCTATTACTTATTATCAAAGTTTTCAAGTTTTTAAACAAGAAGCCGTTTATTTTACTGATACAGATATTAAATAAGGAGAAAGAATTCCTATGAAAAGAAAAATTACATTATACTTAATTTCTACTATATTTTTATTATGCTCAACTCCAATTTCAACAAAAGCCGATACTATCTTTGATACTTGTCACAATACCCCATACACGATACAAACAGTCATAACCGATGCCTCTCCTTCTGCCAATTTAATGCCTTCTTTAAGTAGAACATCCCATAATATTACCAAAACCAAAACAACATATATGCGTGATTCTTCTGGAGTTGTATTATGGAGTGTTTCCATTACTGCTACTTTTACCTATGATGGTACAACCTCTCGTTGCATTAGCTGTTCTCCAAGTGCAAATGCTCCTGCGACAACTTGGTCAATTAAATCAATATCATCTTCCAAGAGCGGAAACTCTGCTACTGCGTATGCAACAGCAACTCATTCATCGCCTAGTTCCTCCAAAGATCACACACAAAGCGTTACTATTTCATGTAGCAAAAATGGTACTGTTTCCTAACTTACCAAAATAAACTTGTTCTAACAAAACGCTTATTTCTCAAAAGACCGATTCCAAGCTATCTGGAATCGGTCTTTTGAACATCAATATTGACTTTTTATTCTCCATCAATCAATACTTTTTTCCTCTGAAAAGCAAATCCATAACTGTGAATTTTCTCTTCTGGAATCCCCCGCATGCCTAGCTGCGCTTTGTATTGTCTTTCATCAATCTGCTGCAATGCCGACTGCACGGTTTCCCTCAAGTCTTTCTCATCTTCCGAATCACGCACTTTGAATTCCAGAATATAGGCATCGTTTTCTTCCGGATTTTTCGGTTCGATCATAACATCGTATCTGCCGAATCCGCTCTCACGATTGGAAGTAATTACATATCTGCCATGTAAATCCACAATCAACCCTAACACAAATCCGTGATAAAAGCGCTCCGGTGCCTCATCCGATGGACGATTTCCCACATCGAAATAGCTGAATGTTCCAAGCGCCACACGATTCATATATGCATTCATTGCCTTTTTATCACCCGCAAGTAATGCTTTGATGAAATCATTGTAATCAGGCTCCACCTGAATAAACCAGTCATGAATCATTCTCTGAAACATAAGTTTTACTTCGTAGTTGGTCAGCATCAGTTCATAATCCGGTTCTGCCCCTTCCGGAATATCGAGATAACTCTCATATGACAGAACTTTTAAATATCCGCTTGCCAGAAGTAAACTCCAGATTGCCTGTTCATTACCGTCCAACTGATTATATACAATCTGTTCATCGATTGCAGAAATAATGCTTTCTCCTCGAAGTAATGCTTCAAACTTTTCCTTGATTCTGCGATTACCTTCACGCAACAGCTTCCCAACGATACTGTTGGAGCTTGTATTTGCCCAATATGTCGTGTATTTATGTTTTGACAGAAAAGTGAACTACCCATTGTCTTAAGCCAATGGGCTTCCTGCTTCAGCGACCTCGTTTCTACGTTCCACTCCGGTCGGCGTTAATTTTGGCAGTCCCTGCCCTATATATTTCTTTATGCTATTTGTCTTAATCCTTCTGTCAGTATATTTTTCGCGGCATTGATATCCCTGTCATGTTCTGCTCCGCATTTCGGACATATCCATGTCCTCACTGACAAATCTTTTATATCTGGATTCTGATACCCGCAAACAGAACATAATTGACTACTAGCATAAAATGTATCTATTTTGATGTATTTCCTGCCATTCCATTTTGCCTTATACTCTAACTGTCTTGTCAGCTCATACCATGATACATCACTTATGGCTTTTGCCAGATGATGATTTTTTACCATGTTTTTTATCTGTAAATTCTCTGAAACTATCACTTGGTTTTCGCTGATAATCTCATGTGAAACTTTATGTAGATAATCTTTTCTTATGTTCCTTATTTTCTCATGGCATAATGCTATCTTTTTCTTTGTTTTATAATAGTTCTTACTTCTCTTTCCTTTATGTGACAGTTGCCTTTGCAGCTTTACAAGCTGTTTCTCGTATTTTTTTATAATTTTTAGATTCTCATATACCTTCCCATCAGAAGTAATACATAAATCTTTAATTCCTAAATCGATTCCTATGTTATGATTTGTATGTGCCAGTTCCTTATGCTCCGTTTCTACAAGTATGGATACATAGTATTTTCCACTGGAAACCTGCGAAACGGTCGCTGACTTAATCTGCCGCAATATTTCCATTTGTGAAGTTTGTTGTGTATGATTTATGGTTATCGTGTTTGCTCTTGAATTTCGGATATCCTGCATGTTCCTTAAAGAATTTTTGATATGCAGCGTCCATGTTATAGATTGCGTTGGTCAGAGCAAATTTATCTATTTCTTTTAACCATTCATAGTCTTTCTTTAATTCTCTGTTACAGTAATTATTACAATCCGTTTTACTAACTGACTTTTTCTCTTTCTCGTATATTTCTTTCCGATATGCCAATGTCTGATTGTAAACAAAACGGCAACAGCCAAATGTTTTTGCAATCTGAATTCTTTGTTCGCTATTAGGATATATCCTGTATTTATATGCTTTTAACACCCACTGTCGCCACCTTTCTACCCTTGATTTTCTATATATTTTCTCAACATCTCTTCTGATACATTTCCTACACTGCAGACAAAATATCCGTCCGTCCAAAAAGTATGTTCTTTCCAAAAATGTTTTCGTAGATAATCCGGATATTTTTTCCAAATATGATCTTTATCTGTCTCCATATATATGATAATGACTTTATGCTTTTGACATC
>URYB01000322.1 GCA_900552085.1 uncultured Lachnobacterium sp. | reverse complement strand
TGCGTCCATACAGTGAAGAGACGATTGCACTCCAGAAAGAGATGGAGCATACATACGGAACAAAAGTTGTTCCCGTGAACTGTCAGCAGATGCACAGGGAAGATATTGTCAATGTCATGAATGCCGTGCTTATGGAATTTCCTGTGACGCGTATTGACTTTGTAATCCCGAAATGGACCGAAATGCTGCCGGTTGAGCATCCGGTAAAAGCAGCAATGATTCAGTCGGCCACAGGCTTTTTAAAACAAATGGACAAAATGCGTGACATTGCTGAAACAACGGCGGAGAAAAATCTTGCCATGACAGCGAATGAACAGGCGAAAGAGGCTTTTTTTAAAGAAATTCTGATACAGAATATGGATGTCTCGGACGGAACCGTGGTCATCCGCATGGAGATTGATGATAAATATTACTTTGCCTATATCAGTGAGATGACCGGAGTGGAAATCGGTGGAGAATATCAGATGATTTCCATGCTGCGGGGACTTGCGCAGATGAAGCGGGAGTATGAGAAGGTGAAAGATGCCATGGAATCTGTGGAACAGAAAGGCTATGGTGTTGTTATGCCGGGGCTGTCGGATATTCGTATGGAGAATCCGGTGTTGATTCAGCATGGAGGAAAGTATGGCGTGAAAATGCGTGCGCTTTCGCCATCTATTCATATGATCAAGGCGAATATTGAAACCGAAATAGCTCCGATTGTTGGAAGCCAGGAGCAGGCGGAAGATCTGATCGCATACATAAAAGCAGGAGAAGAAAGTGGAGAAGGCATCTGGACCACCAATATTTTTGGAAAATCAGTGGGCGAACTGATGGAGGATGGTATCCGCAGTAAAATCATGCAGATGGATGATGAGTGTCAGCTGAAATTACAGGATACCATGCAAAAAATTGTCAATGACAGCAACGGTGGCATGGTCTGTATCATCATATAAAAAGCGCTTTATGCGGGAGAGAAGAATCGGCGGTTGCTGTTTCTTCTTTCTTTATGTTATGATATGATGGTTATTGCACATTATTTATGGCAGATAAAGAGAGGTACTTATGCTAAAAGTAACAGATTTATCCTATGAATTTCCACAGAAGGATTTGTATCATAAAATATCATTTTCGATAGAAGACGGACAGCATTGTGTCCTGATCGGAACGAATGGAACCGGAAAAAGCACACTGATCCGGATTCTTGCACATCCGGATGAATATTTGTACGACGGAAAAATAGAAATGGAGGCCAATCAGCGCATTGGCTTTGTAAACCAGTTTCTGAATCTTGCCGATGAGGAAGATTGTTCGGTTTTTTCATATATAAAAGAGCCGTTCGACATCCAGCAGAAAAAAATTGATGATATCTGCAAAGAAACGGAGACCGGAGAAAATATAGAAGCGCTGATGGAACAGTACCAGGAAGCCTGGGACCTGTTTACAGCGATGGATGGAGATAACTGTGAGGTCAATATCAAAAAGCAGCTGAAACTGGCGGGCCTTGAAAAACTGGAAAATCTTCAAATGACAGAACTCAGTGGCGGAGAATGCAAATTGGTTGAAATTATCCGGCAGATGCTTGTAAAACCTTCGCTTTTGATCATGGATGAGCCAGATGCATTTCTGGATTTTGAAAATGTGAATGCATTGCGGGATCTGATCAATGCGCACAAGGGAACACTTCTGGTCATTACGCACAATCGTTATCTTTTAAACTACTGTTTTGATAAAGTGCTGCATCTGGAGAATATGGAATTGCAGGAGTTTGATGGCAATTATATTGCATATCACTATCTTATGCTGCAGACAAAAATCGAGCAGACCCAGCTTGCGGCTGCGGATATGGAAGAAATCGAGCGCAATCGCAAACTTGTTGAAAAACTTCGAAGAAATGCAACGCGATTTGACAATGCTTCTCTGGGAAAAGCGCTGCATGCGCGTGTATCCTTGCTAGAGCGCTTGGAAAACCGCAAAACCAGATCGCCGTTTATTGAGATTCCGCACCCGCAGATAGTTCTTCATACGGATGCAGCAGTGGATGAAGTAGAACAGCCGGTGCTGAAGGTGGAAGATTATGAGGTGCGGTTTGATGAACTTCTTTTGGAACATGTATCATTTGAACTTGCAGCAACGGACAAGGTTGCTATCGTAGGTGGAAATGGTACAGGAAAGACAACGCTTCTTCGGGAAATTTACCGGCGCCAGAATCCGGCAATCACGATCGCGGCAGATGCAGAGGTGGCTTATTTATCCCAGATGCAGGGAGAAACGATGGACGAGCAGCAGTCTGTGTGGGAAGCTATGGAGCATGCAGGCATGGAAAAAGAGGAGGAAGCGGCAGCGTATCTTCTGACCTATGGACTTCCGAAAGAAATATTGGGACAGAAAATCCATGCACTTTCCGGTGGAGAAAAAAATCTTTTACAACTTGCTATCCTCTCACTCGGAAATGCATCGCTTTTGCTCCTGGATGAACCAACCAGTCATCTGGATCTGTATGCACAGGAAGCTCTCGAGGAAGCGGTGGCAGCCTACAATGGTGCAGTACTTATGGTGTCGCACGATTTCTACACCATCGCAAATTGTGTGGATTATGTGTTATATGTCGAAGATAAGACGGTGCGCAAAGTGAGTGCACGTAAATTCCGCAAAATGATCTATGCAAATCATTTTGATAAAGATTATCTGGAACTGGAGAAAAAGAAAAAAGAACTCGAAGGACGTATTTATCAGGCTCTGGCGAAAGAGGATCCGAAGACAGCAGAAAACCTTTCGGAGGAACTGGCAGATGTGATTGGAAAAATGGAACAGAAACTATAAAAAGATATCAGAACACAAAGAAAGGAGCAGGCGAGGAAACCTGCTCCTTCTTAGTTACTGAAAAGTAGTTGAGTAACTGAGTAGTTAATTAGATAATTGTTTAATAAAATTGAACTACATACTCATTCGTGTACGTTACATGCTAAACTAATAACACTATTCAATATATACATTATACAATTAAATTGCGAATTTGCAATACTTATTTTATAATTTCTAA
>URYB01000321.1 GCA_900552085.1 uncultured Lachnobacterium sp. | reverse complement strand
TTTGGAAAAGAAGTGGTATATGGCGGTGGTGCAGTCAGCCTGATTGCAAATATTATCTGGCTAATTGTATCCGGAATCCCGATGGCGGTTGGAAATGCTTTGACAGGTCTGATATGCTGTATAACCATAATTGGAATTCCTTTCGGAAAGCAGTTTTTTAAAATTGCAAAATTGTCTCTGATGCCATTTGGAGCAGAGGTAAGGTAAAATTAATATCGAGAAAGTCATGACCAAAGGAAATAATCGAATCATATAGATTATAGCAACAGCAGGTTGCTTTTCAGATTGCAGATTTACTATTATGATAGGGATAACGGAGGTGAAGGCTATGGAAACAAAAAATATTATTTTGAAACTTCGTACGGAAAGAGGAATGTCACAGGACGAGCTGGCAGATAAAATTATGGTAACAAGACAGGCGGTATCACGTTGGGAAAATGGAGATACAATTCCAAATATTGATACGCTTAAGCTTTTATCGAAAGAATTTGATGTCTCAATCAATACGCTTTTGGGAGAACCGAGAAAGCTGATTTGTCAGTGCTGTGGAATGCAGATTGATGATGATTCTATATTAGGTCGTGACAAAGATGGCACATTGAACGAGGAGTATTGCAAATGGTGCTATGCAGATGGAACTTACACATATAACGATATGGATGAATTGATTGATGTGTGTGTAAAGAATATGGTAAATGAAAATTTTACCGAAGAACAGGCACGCTCTTATTTGAAAGAAATGCTTCCAAAGCTAGATTATTGGAAAAGATATGATGAACTTAGTGACAACGGACAATTCGAAGAGTTTAAAAAGCAATTGATAAACGAAATAAATGATCTGCATATAGAAGGACTTCCAAGGGTTGAAAAGCTAAACGCACTTGTGGGGAAATACGTGAATCTGGAATATACATTGCCGAATGGAGAAAAAGCAAAATTTCTGGATGACCAGAAAACTTATCTGGGAAATCAATTGGAGTGTGAATTTGGCGGAGAAAGGTGTTTTGGCATTTTGGCAAATATGGATTTTATCATGGTATGCACATACGAGAAGGATGGTGAAAATCCAGAACTGTTGATTTATAAAAAGAGATAATAACAGAAAAATCTTGATAAAGAAACGACCGTTTTTTTGTTCATGGGATGGTGAAATAGATGAATTGTACATACAATTGATACAATGATCACAAAATATTCACATAAATTTGGCGGTCTACCATTGACAGTGCTAACTGATGGTGCTATAACATACTCAGACAAAGAAATGTCACAATAATAAGTGATAAATAGAAGCCATCAATCAGATGACAGTAGAAAAGAGGCGTATGAAGATGGCAGACAAAAACCCAAAACATCCATTAAAGAAAAAACAGGCGAAAGCCAAGGATAAAAAGAAACATGTTTATGAATAACATGAAAAGTTCCGGCAGACAGCAAGCTGCCGGAATTTTTTTGCTTAAATATAGGAAACGCGTTTGACCTTTTGTTATGGTACGTTTATACTATATAATAGTTAGTTTACAAAAGAATTTAACGTGGAATACACAGGATGAGAGAGAAGATAAATAATTATTATGAGAAAGTAGTGGCATCGCTGAGGGATGCATATTACAGAATCGGTGTGGTCGATTTGAAAAACAATCAGATCGTGAACGTGAAAATGGACAAAAAAGAATTAGAGCAGGAGGAAGCCGCAGCACAGGAGCAATATGATTCTGTGATAGAGTTCTGCGCGCATCATTATGTCCACCCTGTGGATCGGATTAAATTTCTGCAGTTAAGTGACAGAAATTATTTGTTGAATGCGTTCCGGGATAACAGGGAAGAAATATCTTTTACGTACCAGCGACTGGTAGATGGTGTATACAAATGGGTAAAAACAATTATTGTTCCTGCAGAGGATGAAGAGGGAGACCATTCTACCATTGTATGGTATATCAAAAATATCGATGCTCAGAAGGTAAGAGAAAATCTGCTGAATGAACAGATCCAACAGAAGAACCGGGTATTGTCTGCAGCACTAAAAGACGAGGAGCAGTATCGGCAGGCATTATTAAAGGGTGCAAACATTTCTTATGATTTCAATATTTCAAAAAATAAAATAGATTCTCCGATTATGGAATACCGCAAGAATCAGCCAATAGATTTGTTGAAACAGGCTGGTTTGAAAATTCCATGTGCATATGAAGAATTTGTAAAGCATTGGAAGACAACATTGTTGGAGGATGGCAGGGAGCTGTTTGAAAAATATTTTGGCAGTTGTGAAAGTCTGCTTGAGGCATACGCAGAGGGAAAGCGCCTGATTTCGCAGGATTTCAGTGTATTGGACGGACAGGGACGCACGGTGTATTTGCAGTATAATGTTCTTATGACGCAGAACCAGGCATCCGGAGATATTATGGGACTTGCTTTTCTGAAAAATATCACGGAAGAGAAGATGGCAGAGCTGGAAAATAATCGTATCCATGAGGCGTTGGGATTTGATTATACATCGGTTTATTCTGTTAATTTGCAGGATGACAGTTACCGGGTGATTAAAGTTGACCGTAATGTGAATGTTGCAGGTATGGCGTACGAAAAACATCATTATCAGGATATTATGGAAAGTTATGTGAACCATTTTGTCTGTGAGGAATACAAAGATAAGTTGCTCTATTATATCAGCAGAGAGTTTTTGCAGTCGTATTTTAAGGAGAATAAGACCTTTACCTATCGCTATCGTGTGTTCCCCAATGCAGCAGGCGAGGAATATTTTGAAATACAGATTGTTGCGGCGGGACGAATGGGCGAGACCACACATTTTGTTATGGGATTCCGTTGTGTAGACAGTATCGCAAGAGAGGAAATTTTACAGAGAGAACGTCTGGAGAAAGCCCGTGCGGACGCAGAACAGGCCAGCCGTGCAAAATCGTTGTTTTTGTCGAACATGAGTCATGATATCCGTCCACCAATGAATGCGGTTATCAATATGGTAAAGTTCATGAGAGAGGATGTGGACGATCGGGAGAAGCTGCTTGAGGATCTGGGAAAAATAGAAACTTCCAGCAATTTTATGCTTTCGCTGATCAATGA
>URYB01000320.1 GCA_900552085.1 uncultured Lachnobacterium sp. | reverse complement strand
CAGGTTGAAACATTACCTCTCAAAAAGTCGAGTTAATTAAAAACAGCTATACTAGTTATACATGTTTTTCATGCCTTTATTTTAACAAAGTACCAGAAGGAAAGTAAGTTACAAAATATGCGATATGTAACATTTCACGTTATGATATGATTCATCAGACTACTACATGTTTCACATTCCCGTAATCTGACTCCACCTTAAGATCCACTGGCTGATATCCGCATAAACAGCCTCACGGTCCAGCTCATTTACAAGTTCATGCCGGTCATCCTTATATAGCCGGAGTTCGATGTGACTGCATCCCATCTGCTGATATTTCTTATAAACTTTCTTCACATCTTTTCCGTAGCTTCCTACCGGATCTTCTTCTCCCGCGATCATCAAAATCGGAAGCTGCTTCGGCGTCTTTTCCCAGTTGTTCTGTTTCTGTATGTACTTGATGGCACCAAACAGAGTCTCGTAGCCATTTACAGTAAAGGAAAACTTACAGTATGGATTTTCATTATAAGCTGCCACAACTGCCTCATCTCTGGTTAACCAGTCATTTTCCGTTTTTACCTCTGCAATCTTTCGATTATAGGTATGAAAAGCCAGCCATTTCAAAAATGGTGAACGATACCGTTCCCCGTGAAAAAGCTTTGTTACCGCTGTAAAAAACAACGCCGCATCAAGCACAGGTACGGCCTTATAACCGGTTCCGGAAATGATTGCTCCCGTAATCTTCTCTCCGTATGACATAAGATATCTGCGTGCCATGAAGGAACCCATGCTGTGTCCCATAAGAAAGTATGGTATGTTTTCTCCATACTGTTTTTTTGCATATTTTGTCACCTCATAGAGATCATCGACAACCACGTTTCCTTTTTCTTTTCCAAAATAGCCAAACTCGCTCTCATCCAAAACGGACTGTCCATGTCCGAGATGATCATTACCGATCACGAGTATCCCCTGCTGATTGAGATGCTTTGCAAAATCATCATATCGCACAATATACTCGACCATTCCATGAGAAATCTGCAAAATTGCCTTCGTTTCCCGTTCCGGTTCCCAGATTGCGACATGTAACTGGTTTCTGTTATTTGTAGATGGAATATATACTTCTTTCATCTGCTCCCTTTCTTTTGCTATTTTTCTTTATGATTGTGAAGCCACTTTGTTGCGCAGTAGGCAAGCGCTGCGACACCGATCGGACAAACATCCTCATTAAACCGTACCTTCGGATGATGCGCCGGATAATCTCCCCGCTCATCCATAAATCCTGCCGAAAGGTACATAAATGTGCTCGGAACCTTCTCGGCAATCACTGCAAAATCTTCCGATGCGCTGGCCGATACTCCCGGATAAGGTGCCAGTCCCGGTATCTGCATTTCTTCCATATAAGATACGATCTCATCCGTCATCTGTGGATTGCAGATCAGTGGCGGCACTTCGGATATCATCTCAATTTCTGCACTTCCATTGTAAACAGCCGCGGTCTTCTGCGCCACTTCTTTCATTCGCTGTACCAGAAGCTTTCTCGCCTCTGTATGGTTGGTCCGGATGGTTCCCTGAAGAACGGCTGTATCCGGAATAATATTTGCGGCAGTTCCAGCCTGAAACTGTCCAACGGTCAGCACACATGCATGGGACGGATCACTCTCCCTGGCAATAAGTTCCTGCAAAGCAAGATGGATATGCACACCGATATTGATCGGATCAACCCCGACATGCGGATATGCTCCATGCGAGCCTTTTCCTGTAATCGTGATTTTGAAACCATCCACAGAATACATCATCGTATCCTTGTCATTGTACATATACAAACCGATTGGCATACGTCCCGGCGATACATGATAAGCAAGCGCTGCATCTACTTTCGGATTTTCGAGAATGCCATTGGCAATCATATTCTTGCTGCCCTCAAACGTTTCCTCTGCCGGCTGAAACATGAATTTTACCGTACCCTCGAGCGTTTCTTCCTTTTCTTTTAACATCTTTGCTGCGGTCAAAAGCATAGCTGCATGAAAATCATGACCACAGGCATGCGCATTACCAGTCGTGCAGGCAAAAGGCTCATTGCTTTCTTCCGGCATCGGAAGTGCATCCATATCCGCGCGCAGCAAAAGCACTTTTCCACCATGTCCAAGTGTTGCCGTCACACCTTCCCCACATGGTTTTGGATCAAGTCCGTACTCCTGCAATTTGTTCATTACATATTCCTTTGTCTTTGGAAGATAAAGCCCCGTCTCGGCATGCTGGTGCATATACCGCCGGTTTGCAATGGTTTCTTCCTTTAATTCCAATGCACGTTCATAAAATTCCATCTGCTTACAGCTCCTTTTCATAACACCACCATTCTTCGTCAAAAAGCCTGCATTCCCCTACAACGCGGAATGCAAGCTTCTGATACGAACGGATTGCTTTCTTATTGGTTTTACACACAAGAAAATGCACACTTTTTTTCTGTTGCCTTTTCAATTCCTGCATACCATGCGAAAGAAGAATTCTGGCGATTCCCTGATTCTGATAATCCACCCGTACGCCAAGTCTGGATAATTCCGCAGATGGCTGCCGGTCTTTGCTCCAGCAGGACAGTGCCTCCACTTCCGGATCCTGATCGATCGTGATGGTTCCCACGATTTCTCCTTTGTCGTTCTTCAGACAAAATAGCGCATCTCTTCCCATGTCATATGCAAATTCTTTTTCTCCAGGATACTCCTGGGTCCATGCGCAGTATTCGGTTCCCACAAGGGAATGATATAAGGCTAAAATTTCTTCCTTGTCCGAATCTTTTGCATGCATAAAATGTAACTGATTGTGTTGTATCATTGCTCTGTTCCAATTATCTATTTTTTCAAGTAACATTGCTAATTATACTACAACACAATAAAAATTTCATTACCCGATTTCATGGATCAGATTTACCATCTCAATGGCACCCTGCGCACATTCAAATCCTTTATTACCAGCTTTCGTTCCAGCGCGCTCAATGGCCTGTTCAATCGTATCTGTAGTAAGAACTCCGAACATGACCGGAATGTCATTGGCAAGTGAAACCTGTGCAATGCCTTTTGACACTTCACTGCACACATAA
>URYB01000319.1 GCA_900552085.1 uncultured Lachnobacterium sp. | reverse complement strand
GATATATAGAACAGGGCTAAAGTTAGGCGTTATATGTGTAAGTTAGATGTTGTGGAAAAGTTTGTGAGCATAAATGGAGAGGGCACGAAGGCAGGGCAGCTTGCAGTATTTATTCGCTTTAAGGGATGTAATCTGGCATGTGAATATTGTGATACACAGTGGGCGAATCAGGCAGATGCTCCTGCACAGCAGATGACGGCTGGGGAAATCGTAGATTATGTGATATCTACAGGAGTGAAAAATGTTACGCTGACCGGAGGGGAACCATTACTGAGAGAGGGAATTGAAGATGTGATTGAACAACTCGCCGATCATATGCTGAATGTTGAAATAGAGACAAACGGAAGTATATCGTTAAAGAAAATATGCGATCTTCAAAAAGAAAATGTGACTTTTACAATGGATTATAAGTTATCATGCAGTGGCATGGAAAAAGCGATGTGCCTGGATAATTTTCGTATTCTTGGGAAAAACGATACGGTCAAATTTGTTGTGGGATGTCACGATGATCTTATAAAAACAAAGAAAATAATCGATGATTACAGGCTTAATGGAAAATGCAATCTGTACATTAGCCCTGTCTTTGGAAGTATTAAGTTGGAGGACATTGTCGATTTTATGAAGCAAAATTTGATGAACAATGTAAATATGCAGATTCAGTTACATAAGGTTATATGGGATCCGGACAAAAAGGGTGTTTAATGACAGAAACAGAGGTTAATATGGAAAATAAGAAGAAAATTGACACAGAAGCGATTGCGTATCATATAAGAGAAATCCTCAAAGCACTCGGAGATGATCCCGAGAGAGAAGGACTTAAGGATACGCCAAAGAGAGTCGCTAAAATGTATGAAGAAGTCTTTGAAGGAATGAACTATACCAACAAAGAGATTGCAGATATGTTCAATAAAACATTTATGTTAAACGAATGTGATGAATACGATGGAATAGAAAAAATGCAGAATATGGTGGTTGTAAGAGATATTGATATTTTCAGCTATTGCGAGCATCATCTGGCGCTTATGTATGATATGAAAGTTACAGTGGCATATATTCCAAAGGACAGGGTAATTGGTATCAGTAAAATAGCAAGAATTGCAGATATGGTTTCAAAACGTCTGCAGCTTCAGGAACGAATCGGCACAGATATTGCGGATATTGTGCAGATGGTTACAGGAGCGGAAGATATTGCAGTATTTATTGAAGGTTGCCATAGCTGCATGACAGCAAGAGGAATAAAAAAAGTAAATGCAAAAACATATACACAGACATTGAAAGGGAGATTTAACAATGAAAGCAATGGTTTTATTCAGTGGTGGAATCGATAGTACAACATGCCTTGGTATGGCAATTGAAAAATATGGTGCACAAAATGTTATCGCACTGTCGATTTCCTATGGACAGAAGCATACAAAAGAAATAGAAGCATCTGATAAAATCGTAAAATATTACAATGTAAAACATATTTATCTTGATCTTGAAAAAATATTCCAATACAGTGATTGTTCGCTTTTGTCACACTCGGATAAGGAAATCCCAAAACAAGCTTATAGCGAGCAGATAAAAAATACAAATGGAAGTCCGGTATCAACATATGTTCCATTTCGAAATGGGTTATTCTTGTCAAGCGCGGCAAGTATTGCGCTTTCGCTTGGATGCAGTGAGATATATTATGGTGCACATGCGGATGATGCGGCTGGAAGTGCGTATCCGGACTGCAGCAGTGCTTTTAACAATGCAATAAATGAAGCAATTTATCTGGGCAGTGGAAAACAAATTAAAATCGTAGCACCATTTATCGCTTCGACAAAGGATCAGGTTGTGAAAAAGGGACTAAAGCTGAATGTTCCATACAAATACACCTGGAGTTGTTATGAAGGTGGAGAAAAACCATGTGGAAAATGTGGTACCTGTCTCGACAGAGCACGGGCATTTGAATTAAACGGAATAAAAGATCCGGCAATGGAAGTATTGAAAGAGGTGGAGTAACAATGGCAGGAAACATAACATTATTAGGAAATCAAAAGACTAAGTATCCGGAGAACTATGCACCGGATGTATTAGAAACATTCATCAACAAGCATCAGGAAAATGATTATTTTGTAAAATTTAACTGTCCGGAGTTTACAAGCCTGTGTCCAATTACCGGACAGCCGGATTTTGCTACTGTTACCATATCCTATGTGCCCGATGTGAAAATGGTTGAGAGCAAGTCATTAAAGCTTTATCTCTTCAGTTTTAGAAATCACGGGGATTTTCATGAGGACTGCATGAATATTATCATGAAGGATCTGATCAAACTTATGGAGCCGAGATATATTGAGGTCTGGGGCAAATTTACGCCAAGAGGAGGAATCTCAATCGACCCTTATTGCAATTATGGAAAGCCGGGAACAAAGTGGGAAGAAATCGCATGCAACCGAATGGCAAATCATGATATGTACCCGGAAAAAGTAGATAATCGATAAAAACATAAACTGTTTATAAATTGTTTGTTAAAAGATCGTACCTCCCTTGACGTTGCAATTCTGCAAGCGTAAGATGCTTAGTATAGCAGCTGACAACAGAGAGTGCTAATGATGTCAGGTTCAAAGAAAAGAGGTCGAAAATATGAGGGATAAACTTTATCGGTTCATGCAGGGCCGAAATGGAATGGATGATTTATGCAGAATGGAATCAGGGCTGGTATTGATTCTTCTGATACTTGGAATATTTACACGGTTGGGAATATTTACGACGGTTGCGCTTTTGCTCATGATTCACATGTATTACCGTGCGTTTTCAAAAAATACAGCAAAGCGTTACGAAGAAAATCAGAAGTATCTCAATTTTAAATACAACCGTACAGTTTCGTGGAACCGGTTCAAGAAACGTATGGCACAGACAAGAGATTACCGTTTTTATAAATGTCCGACCTGCAAGCAGGAAGTACGTGTACCGAAGGGACATGGAAAAATCGAAATCACTTGTCCGAAATGCAGAGAAAAATTTATTCGCAGATCGTAGGCGGGGGTTGCATGTTTGGCTATATTAATGTAAATGGCAAGGAATTATCCGAAGAAAACAAACAAATAT
>URYB01000318.1 GCA_900552085.1 uncultured Lachnobacterium sp. | reverse complement strand
CGTCACCGCAGGTATGAATGGGATGTAAATTACCGCCTGGAAAAAGTGACCAATGGTAAGCGATGAATAACATACCGTTCCAAATTTAATTGAAGATTTGGGATAATACAGTCAATAAACAGTAAACGACTACTTTATCTATTTTCAGATCTGGATGCGGACGTATCACTCTTCTTTTCTTAAGCAAAGGTAGCCGTTTACGGTGTTTAACTACTTTAGCTAACAGGAGGAGCAGCTTATGCGTAATAAGAGAAGAACAGACGAAGAATGGCTGTCATTAATTCAGCAATGTCGCAGCAGTGGATTTTCTGACCGTGTCTGGTGTGAGCAGAATGATATCTCTATCAATACGTTTTATAATACTGTCACAAGGCTGAGAAAGAAATCATGTATGATTCCGGAGACAGACAGGCTAATCGTGGATGCCACACATGAAATCGTACCACTTTCCATTACAGAAGAATCGCATATACCGATATCGAATCCAGTCAGACTGCTGTCAACAGATGCAACATCAGAGGGCGAAGCACTGACAGTTATCATAAACGGCTGTAAAGTTGCAATCAATAATCATGCAGGCAGGGATGTGATCTATCATACGATATCTGCCCTGCGGAAACTTTGATCGGTGATCTGTCCAGAGTACAGAAAATCTATCTGGTTACAGGAAGGACTGATATGAGAAAATCCTTTGACGGACTCATGGCAGTCATCCGTGACAATTTCCAGATGGATCCGTTCTCCAATGCGGTCTTTCTGTTCTGTGGACGCAAAAAGAATACGATGAAAGCCCTCTATTTTGACCGGGATGGATTTGTACTCCTGCAGAAGCGCCTGGACAATGGAAAATTCCAATGGCCACGCAATGCTTCAGAAGTCAGACCTCTGACAAGGCAGGAATTCCGCTGGCTGATGGAAGGACTTTCCATTGACCAGCCGAAAGCGATACAGCCTGCGAAAGACAGGGATTACTGATTTGTGCAATATGTAGATTTTGAAAATTTTTTCTACAGCCGGAGCAGGCTGTTGACGGAAGATATCCACAGATGTGAAATCATGGGGTGCGTTGTCCGGGGATAGTTGAGCATGACATCATCATGATGTGCATAACTTTACGGAAAATCCCGGAAACTGGCTGATTTTGAGAAAAAAGGAGCTATCTGGCTTTCGGCATAATGCCAGTCTGATTTTGGACGGCATTTGCAACCATGCCTTCCTTTTCGTACAATAAAGGTAACGAAAAAAGAGGGAGGGATTCACCGTGGATTCAAAGGGACAGGACATACTTTTTAACAGTGAGATGAATCAGAAGGACCTTATGATCCAGATGCTTTCTGAACGGTTAGATGAAAAAGACGAAACCATCACAGAACTGAAGGAAACCATCAATGAACTGAAAGATACAATTGCCGGTCTCAGGGAAACACTGGATGAATTCCAGCGGAAACTCTTTGGTACAGGCAGTGAGAAGACAAAACAGGATAAGAAAACGGAAGAAACTGTGACAACAATCGTCAAAAGCCACAAACGGACAACACGCAAAGCGAAAGCGACACGTGAAGACCAATATGGAAATCTTCCGATCCATAAGGAAGTCATCCCCCTGCCGGAAGAAGATAAGTATTGTCCTTATTGTAATTCCAAGATGGAGTATGTGACGGAAATGTTTGTCCGTGAAGAACTACGGATCACCCCGGCAAAGGTGGAACGAATCCACTATTATCAGGAGAAATGGCAGTGCCCGGAATGCAGAAAAGATGGTGACGGGACATTTGCTGAATCCAAGATACCTACAGCATTGATTCTACACAGCCCGGCTTCCCCATCCATGGTCGCATATGTTGCAATGGAAAAGATCGGCATGGCAATGCCTTACTATCGTCAGGAATTTCTGATGAACCAGCTGGGATTTACCCTGCCACGGGAAACCATGGCGAACTGGATCATTTATACGGCAGAAAACTATTTCTATCTGATCTATGATCGGCTGCATGAAGAACTTTTAAAGCGGGACCTGGTACATGCAGATGAGACAACATGTCAGGTGCTGCGGGAAAAGGGACGTACGGCGGAACAGACCTCTTATATGTGGTTATATACAACCGGAAATGATGGTCTTACACCAATTGTCCTTTATGATTACCAGCCAAGCCGGAAAGGATCCTGTGTGCAGGAATTTCTGGAAGGATTCCATGGAATGGTACAGTGTGACGGATATCAGGGTTACAACAGGCTTGAAGATGTCATACTGGTCTGCTGCCTTGCACATGCAAGACGTAAGTTCTTTGAAGCAGTCCCGGCAGCCAGACGTAAAAAGTTGAAACTTCTGGATGTTAACTCTGATGAAGCGATCGAGGATACCGGTCTTCCGGATGAAGAGAAGCTGGAACAGCTGCTCCCGGCAGAAATTGGACTGCTGTATTGCAATAAGCTCTTCTACCTGGAGCGCACATTAAAAGAACTGGAGGCAGAAGAACGAAAACAACAAAGAACCATTCTGGAACAGCCTGTATGGGAACAGTTCTGGAACTGGCTTGGCACACTGCATCCAACTGGCGGAAGCAAGCTTGGGAAAGCGGTGAACTATGCCCAAAATCATCATGATACCTTGATGAACTATATGATAGATGGCCGGTGTGAAATTTCAAACAACCGTGCGGAACGGAAAGCCAAAAGTTATGCCGTTGGGCGGAAAGCCTTCCTGTTCCATACATCAGAAGCTGGAGCTGGGGCAAGTGCGGTAATGTACAGCATTGTGGAAACAGCAAAAGCAAACAATCTGAATATTTTCCAATATCTCTATATGGTACTGCTGTATATGCCGGATTATATGAACTCGTCCGCAGGTATAGAACAGCTGATGCCATGGAGTGAATTTATCAAAGAGCAGTGTTCGGGGATCATTGATGTGGAATCCAATGTCCCGGAAAACAGAATTCCCCTGCCATGTAGATAGCAGGGAAAACCTAAAGTAAATGGTAGTCGTTTACTGTTTTGGGTAGGCGGTGTGTTATTCATCGCTTACGACCAATGAGCTGACCAAAGGAAATATCATTTATTCCTATGACCGTTTCAGTAAC
>URYB01000317.1 GCA_900552085.1 uncultured Lachnobacterium sp. | reverse complement strand
GAAGGTACCTATATCAGTGATATGCTCGAGAAACTGGCGTTGTCCCATCCGGATATTTCTTTTAAATATATCAATAATAATCAGACCAGACTACATACATCCGGCAACGGAAACCGTAAAGATCTGATTTATCACATTTATGGAAGAGAGATTGCCTCCTCACTTTTAGAGGTTAATTTCAAATGCGACTATTTCGCCCTTACCGGATTTATCGGGAAACCGTCGATCAATCGTGGAAACCGTAACTATGAAAATTATTTTATCAATGGACGCTATATCAAAAGCACCTTATTGTCAAAAGCAATTGAAGAGGCTTACAAAAGTTTCCTGATGCAGCATCAATACCCGTTTACTGTATTATATTTTACATTTGAAGGGGAAACACTTGACGTCAATGTACATCCGACCAAGATGGAGCTGCGCTTTGGAAATAATCAGGAGATCTACAAAGAATTATGTGATGCACTGTATGCAGTCCTTTCGCATCGGGAACTGATTCCGGAAGTTCCGGTAACCGAAGAAAAGAAACAGAAGATCGAGCATGTGTACAAAGATCCGATTCCTGAACCTTTTGAAAAACGAAGAATTAACGAGATTCGAAGCGCAGCCACCGCAGCTGTAAAGGAACCGGTCACTTCTTATGGAAATCCGACACAGCCCAAAGCATCCATGCCGGTAATAAAGCAGCCGGATGTGACACCGGCATCGCATCCTGGTGTGATCGCAGTTACGCCGAATCCAAAATTCGAACAGCCTGTAAATAAGACTGCCGAACCTGAAAAAACTGTAACCGAACAGCCAGTTGCACAACAACAGATGCAAAATCCAACACAGGTTACGCTCGAATCCATATCTTCGGATTTTCTTACGAGAGATGCAAAGAAAAAGCACCGGATCATCGGTCAGCTTTTTAAGACCTACTGGCTGATAGAATACGAAGATAAACTGTATATCATCGACCAGCATGCGGCTCACGAAAAAGTACTTTTTGAACGGACAATGGCGCGGTTAAATCAAAAAGAATATACTTCGCAGACCATAAGTCCTCCAATTGTTTTGTCTCTGGACGCAAAAGAACAGGAAATGCTGGAAAGATATCTTCCGCAGATTCAAAAACTAGGGTATGAGATTGAAAATTTCGGTGGAAGAGAATACATGATCTCTGCAGTTCCGGATAATCTGTTTCACATTGATATGAAGGATCTCTTCATAGAAATGCTGGATGAGTTTTCGGATATCAGTGGCCGGGCAACGCCGGATCTGATTCTTGAAAAAGTGGCAACGATGTCCTGCAAGGCTGCGGTCAAAGGAAATGATGCATTAAGCTTACCGGAGATTGATGCATTGATCGAGGAACTACTGACATTGGAGAATCCGTTTAACTGCCCGCATGGCAGACCAACCATCATTTCCATGTCAAAATATGAAATTGAGAAAAAATTTAAGAGGATTGTTTCATGAAACCACTTATTATTTTAGCCGGACCTACGGCTGTGGGAAAAACAGATTTATCCATCCAGCTTGCAAAACAGATCAATGGCGCGATCATTTCTGCGGACTCCATGCAGGTATACAAATACATGGACATTGGATCAGCCAAAATTATGCCGCAGGAGATGCAGGGAATCGATCATTATCTGATTGATGAATTACTGCCGTCCGATGAATTTAATATTGTCCGTTTTCAGCAGATGGCTGAGGATGCATTGCAAAAAATATACGCCAAAGGACAAATTCCGATCGTAGCAGGAGGAACAGGTTTTTATATTCAGGCGTTGCTATATGATGTTTCATTTACCAATCAGGAGAGCGATGACGCTTTCCGAAAGGAGATGACGAATTATGCCGACACCTATGGCAACCACGCCTTACATGAAAAATTAAAGGAAATTGATCCGGTTTCTTATGATACCATCCATGAAAATAACAGAAAACGTGTGATTCGGGCTTTGGAATACTACCATCTGACAAAGACACCAATCTCAGCACATAATGAAGCGGAGCATCAAAAAGTATCTCCCTATAATTTCGCTTACTTCGTATTGACCGATGAACGAAGTCACCTTTATGAAAGAATTGATAAACGTGTGGATCTGATGATGGAGAACGGTCTGTTAGACGAAGTGAAAAAACTATATGACATGGGATACCGCAAAGACATGGTTTCGATGCAGGGGCTGGGATACAAAGAGATGATTGCATATCTCGATGGCGAATATTCACTGGAGGAAGCCGTGTATATCATAAAAAGAGAGACCCGTCACTTTGCGAAGCGTCAGCTTACCTGGTTTCGCAGAGAAAAGGATGTCATCTGGTTTGATAAAAAAGAATACAAATATAACGACACAGCAATTTTAGATGCCATGTGCCACATTTTAACGGAGAAAGGAATCTGTGATGAATCAACAGTTAGAAAATAAATACAAAGAACTTGGAATTGATAAAAAAGTATATGAATTTGGAGAAAAAATAGAAGCATCTTTAAAAGAACGCTTTGAAGAAATTGACCGCAACGCTGAATTTAATCAGATGAAGGTCATTGCAACAATGCAGAAAAACAAAGTAAGTGCTGAGTGTTTCAATATATCCAGCGGATATGGGTATAATGATATGGGAAGAGATACATTAGAAAAAGTGTATGCAGACTGTTTCGGAGGCGAAGATGCACTTGTCCGTCCACAGATTACTTGTGGAACCCACGCGCTTGCGCTTGCACTGATGTCAAATCTTCGCCCGGGAGATGAACTTCTGTCTCCGGTCGGAAAACCATATGATACACTTGAGGAAGTGATTGGTATCCGGCCTTCGAAAGGTTCCCTTGCGGAGTATGGAATTACCTATTCACAGGTAGATCTGCTTGCAGATGGTTCTTTTGATTTCGAAGGAATCAAAAAGGCAATCAATGAAAAGACAAAACTGGTTACCATTCAGCGTTCCAAGGGATACGCAACACGCCCGACCTTATCCGTGGAGCGTATCGGTCAGCTGATCGCTTTTGTAAAAGAAATCAAACCAGATGTGATCTGTATGGTCGACAACTGCTATGGAGAATTTGTTGAGGACCGCGAACCGCTTCAGGTC
>URYB01000316.1 GCA_900552085.1 uncultured Lachnobacterium sp. | reverse complement strand
ACCTATCTGTAAATGTCATAATCCATCTTGAATTGAAACTTAATTGCAAATAAATCTTAAAAACACTTGTCTTCCTATGGTTTCAGTGTACATTCTGGCAGTTCTGTATTATAAAAATGAGCAAAAAGATATCCTTCTCATACCAACACAATTTGAAGAAAACTAATATAAAATCTCGTATCGAAATAATAATGCAGGGTTGGATGCTTCATACGTAAAATCAGATAATATAAGGTTTTCAAGCACATATCAAAACATCAGTTCTGTGGAACAACTATATTTCTCCATTAGCGAAAATGCCGATACTGTATAACTTTTCAGTATAGTCTGAAAACTTTGTCCGACACTTTGGTCTGAGTATAACGACTTGAATATCCTGCCCAAACTGCCAATGTACTCCATCTTTTTTATCTGTATGGTTTAATATCGTTATCTCCATACTTATTTACATGTTTCATTTCAAAATTAATAATCAGTTGCTCCCGATGACGTTTATCAGGCAGTCTGTATGTATCTTCAAAATTAAGAACATAGTGATTATTTGAACGATATAACTTACGTAATTCCTTCTTTGCCTTAGACGATAATGCAAACTTTCCTTTATGGGATTTCAACATCTCTGCTAAGTCTTTGTGGTCTTGCACCGTAAAAACAAAATCGTAATAATCTTCCGTTCCCAGATACGGGCAATCTGCATAAACAAATACATCTTCTGCATTATAGCTTTGCAACACCCTACGGAAATCCCGATTCAAAATCTCCACATTCTGTAACCGCTTAGATAATTGCAGAATCCACTGCACATTCTTTTTGTATGTCTCAGCCCTGTTCGTATCCGCAGATGTAGAAATCATAAATAATGGATTATCCATCCTACCCCTGTATGCACCAAAACTCACATAATAATATGCAACCGCCCTGTCCAAATCTGACTTAAAATTATCAACCTTTAAATCTTGCTTGAATTTCTGAAACAGCGCTTCCGAATATGGCAACTTCATAACCTCACTTACAAAGTCGGATGGTCTGTCTCGAATCATCATATATAGGTTTGTAAGATTTCCATTGATATCATTCACAACTACCTTCGCATCCCAAGACAGGTAACACAGCATGGCAATGCTACCGCAGAATAAATCGACAAAAATCTTACATTCTGACTGCTCAAATGCATTAACTACTTCCCTGCCAATTCTCGGTGGTTTCTTCCCAATATACGGAAACAACGTCTTAACTTTTTTCGAATCTTCCGTAGCCAGACTTCCCATAATCGCCAGTCTGATGGCTTCTGACTGATTATCCGTACTATATTTTTCTTTTAATAGTTCTACTTCTCCTTCTTCAATCCTTAAAGTTACCTTCTGCTTACTCAAACGCTCTCCTCCTTTACGGATGGAGCATCTCCCATAGAAAAAACTGTATCTGAATCAAGATTTCTGACTTGATGTTTTCTTGAGCCAGCTGAACCCTTTCTCTTCGTGAGATGACCAAAAGGCAGACTTTGGGCACGATATTCGAAAGAAGTAGACTGATATCCGCAGTCTGGAAAAGAATTTGAAAATTATCACACAAAAAACGCATCATCTCCACAGCAACAAGTACTATGAAAACAATGCGTTCTAAATCTTTGAAGAAACAATATTCAGTTTTGATTTCGAATATCCTTACGTAGAGATGTAATTAGATATACTTATTAAAGCATCAATATCCAATCAAAAAAAGCTTTCCCTCCATTCTCATAATTCCCTCTATTACCATTATTGATTGATTCTTGTGCTATTTTTTTAGCCTTCTCAGTGTTATTCATATGAATGTAGGCTAAACACTTTAGTACTTCCTTATCCATACCATCTTCATAATCAATAATATACTCATCAATATCATACTTTTTCATAAAATTATGACTACACTCATCTACTAATCCCAAAAGGTTTTCCGCTTGCTCATCATATTTATCTGTAAGGTCTACTTCCCCCTTTTTTAATAAAATCGAAGGAGCCTTAAAAGCACCACTTGCCCTTAATGAATCATTCTTTTTTCTATTAGTTGGCATTTGCATAACCTTCCAAAAAATGTCATCATAATCATAATTTTTAATATAGATTCTATAAACTAATTTCTGCGAATTTACAACAAGAAAATCACAATGAATAAATGCATTACCCTTTACACTATAAATGGTATTTGTTTTTGTTTTATATCCTCTTCTATGTGAAGATATGTATATTGCATTAATTAATTGCTTTTGTTGGTTTTTATCTATCTTCATCTGCTCCCTCCTGCGAAACACAATATTGTATCTTTACACCAAGTTCGGCAACCTGATTTTGAACCGACTGTAAAAACTTTTCTGCATTAGCGGTTAAACTATATAAGAAATGAATTTCTATAATTCCATATGTTATATTCTCTCCTTTGTAGATATCCTCATATTGCCTCTCTTCGAGAAAAGATATATATACATTAATCTTTTCTTGTAACATCACTAAATGCTGATATTCATCCCGCCAGTCCACATGGTCAGTTATTAGTAAAATTATTCCATTCTTATCATCCGTTAACGCTACGCCATCTACTGTTTTATTATCAACTACCGACATAATACCTCCTACTCTGGTCGAATTATTGTTACTTTTGTACCTGACGGAATTTGGTATCCACCAGAGAATATACCTTTTCCTTTTCCAACAACAGTTGCTCCACTTTCAAAAATCTCTGGAAATGCAATTTTTTGATTATCTGTTAGCGGTGCTGTCAATGATGATTTATATTCATTTATTACAACATTTCCATTTGCATCTAATCCAATTGCATCAACTCTTGTTCTAACACCAGAAGATGTTTTTACAGTAATCTGTTCAACTGCATTATTATTCTGAGAACTAAATTTAGCAAATTCTTGTTGTTCAAAAGCTCTTCCATTTGCCCTATTCTGAGCTAATACATCAGCCTTACTACCACTCTCATCCCCAGCTCCTCTTATGTTCACTCCACTTTCTGATATCTCTGCTCCTTCATCACTCTTTTCTGCTTCGGATGAAGAGCTTCCACTTCCATTTCGTTGATATCCTCGGGTCGTAAG
>URYB01000315.1 GCA_900552085.1 uncultured Lachnobacterium sp. | reverse complement strand
GCATAAACACTGGGCTTGTGGGTGATTTACACCCACGGTTATGCCCGAAGAGCCAAAAAACTTGCGGATATTACAGAGCGTTTTGTTACACTCAGTGATAATATCAGTGAACTGAATATTGCAAATGAGGCATCTGCGAATGAAGCGACAAATCTTGCACAGCATATTCAGACAATCTCTGATCTGTGCGAAAATCTGAATGAATCTGTAAGTGTTATGTCGGATTTCATCAATGTATATAAGAAGAGCAACGAGGATATTTCTTCCATAGCGGGGCAGACGAATTTACTTTCACTGAATGCATCGATAGAGGCCGCCCGTGCAGGGGAGCAGGGAAGAGGATTTGCGGTCGTTGCGGAGGAAATCCGCAATTTGTCGGATTCGACCAAGGATCTGTTGTCGCAAAATGACCAAAAAGCAGAAGCGATTCTTCCAAAAATCGGGGAGAGTATGGAAGCAATTCAGAATTTGATCAAGAGTATGAATGAAATGACAGAAAAAGTTGCAACGATTGCAGCGAATACAGAAGAGATTTCTTCACAGACAACTTATGTGCAGGAAATGACTGGTAACTTAAGACAGGATGTAGAACAATTATAAAAAATGATAAAAAAGGGTCAAAAGGTATTTTGACCCTTTTTATCATTTTATCCCAGAATATGTTTTAAATCTTCTTCCGGAGTACTGATCGGCGAGATATGATAATTCTCTACCAGATACTGCAGGACATTCTTGGAGAGGAATGCCGGGAGAGTCGGACCTAAGTAAATATTCTGGATGCCAAGATGCAGTAAAGTCAGAAGAATACATACGGCTTTCTGCTCGTACCAGGACAGAATCATGGAGAGTGGAAGTTCATTAACGCCGCAGTCAAAGGCCTCGGCTAACGCGATGGCAACTTTGATGGCAGAGTAGGCATCGTTACACTGACCCATATCCATAATTCTTGGAAGACCTCCGATTTCGCCCAGATCCATATCATTGAAACGATATTTTCCACAGGCGAGCGTGAGGATGATCGTATCCTTTGGTGTCTGTTTTACAAATTCCGTGTAGTAATTTCTTCCCGGGCGTGCGCCATCGCATCCGCCGACAAGGAAGAAGTGACGGATATCTCCGCTTTTTACAGCGTCGATCACGTTGTCCGCAACACTGAGTACCGTTCCGTGGCCGAATCCGGTCATGACAGAAGTGCCGCCATTGATTCCGGTTTTGTACTGGTCTTCTGGATAACCACCTAATTCGAGAGCTTTTTCAATAACAGGTGTGAAATCTTTGTCCTCTCCAATGTGGACAATCTCCGGATAAGAAACCACTTCTGTGGTAAAGACACGGTCGGCATATCCCGGTTTTACCGGCATCAGACAATTCGTTGTAAATAAGAATGCACCTGGCACCTGATCAAATTCTTTCTGCTGGTTCTGCCATGCAGTACCAAAATTGCCTTTGAGATGTTTGTATTTTTTGAGTTTTGGGTAAGCATGGGCCGGAAGCATTTCTCCGTGGGTATATACCTGAATGCCCTTGCCTTCGGTCTGCTGTAACAGAAGCTCAAGATCTTTTAAATCATGACCGCTTACAACGATGAATGGGCCTTTTTCGATGGTAAGAGAAACTTTGGTCGGGACAGGCATGCCATATGTGGTCGTGTTTGCCCTGTCTAAAAGTTCCATGCAGCGAAGGTTAACTTCACCCACTTCAAGTACGATCGGCAGAAGCTCGTTCATCTCATAATCGTAGCCGAGAATGGAAAGTGCCTTGTAAAAGAAGTTATTTACCGTTTCATCGGAAAGACCAAGCATCAGGGCATGGTAAGCATAGGCAGCCATACCGCGGATGCCGAAAAGAATGAGGGATTTCAGCGAGCGGATATCCTCATCCGCATCCCAGATCTGCTTCATATCATAATCGCTTGTGTTGCCGCAAGGGGAGGCACAGGCACTGCATCCCGGAACGATGCGGGATTTTTCTGCGCGCACATGGGCAATCATTTCTTTTAAAGTTTCATCATTAAAATTTACATTGGTGATTGTGGTAAAAAGTCCCTCAATCACAATACGGTCGGTGGCATCGGTCTTTGCATTGTTCTCACAGGCATGGGCAAGTCCGATGAGGGCCCCGGTCAGTTCGTCCTGTAAAGCTGCGGTGGCAGCTGCTTTTCCACAGACACCGGCATTTCCTACGCATCCAGTACATCCGGCAGTCTGCTCGCATTGAAAGCAAAACATTTTGTTATCCATATAAATAAAATCTCCTTGTTTGTGTTGTGTTTGTGAGCCTATTATAATAAAATAAAATTACGAATTCGGTTGTTATAGCCACGAAAAGAGGAATTATGGATTTTCAATTTTTACCAGTATTTCAGGGACTGACAGAGCAGGAACTGCATGATCTTGAAGAGATCGGAGCAATCCGCAGACAGAATTTTCACAAACATGTGACGGTGTTTCATGTGGGGGATATTGTGCATGAAATCGGCATTGTGTTAGAAGGAAGTGTGCTGATCGAGAATAATGATCTATGGGGAAATAAGAGTATATTAAGTCGTGTGGAAAAGGGACAGGTGTTTGCAGAATCGTATGCATTCCATGATGTGCCACTGATGGTGGATGCGATTGCAGATGAAGACTCCTTGATTTTGTTTCTGGATGTGCAACGTCTTATGGAAGAACAGAATGCACAGGCCACATGGTATTGTAAGATGCTCAAAAACCTTTTGCTCATTTCAACGAAGAAGAACCGGAATCTTTCCAACCGCATTTTTTGTACCACAGCAAAAACCGTGCGGGGAAGACTGGCGGCTTTCTTCTCGGAACAGGCCGCAAAGGCAGGGAGCAATACGTTTGATATTCCGTTTAACCGGCAGCAGATGGCAGATTATCTGAATCTTGACCGGAGTGCCCTTTCCAAAGAATTGGGAAAAATGCGGGAAGAAGGATTACTTACGTTTCATAAAAATCATTTTTCCATAAAAGGGTTCTGAACAGTAAATATATAAAAAAAGGATTATCCCCGCAGGACAACCGTAAATACAACACCGTTGTCCTGTGGAAATGCTTCGCGTATCCATGTGCAGTCGCATGGGTCCTGTACCA